>JALYUS010000417.1 GCA_030853625.1 Chloroflexota bacterium | reverse complement strand
ATCGCGACGCCGGAAACCGCTCGTATTCTCCGGCATCGCGTGCAATCATTTACCGGCATTGTCACGCCGCTCCCGTACGGTGAATCCCTCGATCTTCCTGGCCCGATCCCGGCCCGCCTGACGCTCTATCCGGCGGGTCACTGCCTCGGCTCCGCACAGACGCTCATCGAAATCGGCCCTACTCGTGTCTGCTACACCGGCGATATGAAACTGCGCCCCAACGTCGCAGCGGAAACGGGCGTGATCGTGTCTTGTGACGTGCTGATTATCGAATGCACCTTCGGCGAGCCGCGCTATTGCTTCCCGCCCGATGCTGAGACCTATGCCGCGCTCCGGGCAGAGATTGAGGTGGCATATGCGGCTGGGGAAGTGCCGATTGTCCTCGGCTATGCGCTCGGCAAGGCGCAAGAGGCGCTGCATATGCTCACCAGTTGGGGCTACCCCGTCATGTGCCACGGCGCGGTATACAATATCTGCCAGATCTACGAGGAGTGCGGTGTTCACTTCCCCGGCCCGTACACACGGTACGTACGCGGTACGGTGGCGGATAATGTTCTGCTCTGTCCGCCCTCGGTGCGCAAACACGCGATGCTCCGCGCCCTCGATCCGGTGCGCACGATGCTGCTCACCGGCTGGGCATTGCATCCCGGCGCGCGGAATATCTACAAGGATGTCAGCCGCGTCCTGCCCCTCTCCGATCACGCCGGATACGACGATCTCCTGCGGTATGTCGAGGAAAGTGGCGCGAAAACGATCTACACCGTTCACGGTGGCACGAAATTCGCTGCTGATCTTCACGAGCGCGGCTACGACGCCCACTTCCTCGCGGGCATGTGAGAAAGGAATTGAACCGCGAAGGCGCGAAGGACGCGAAGAAGGAAAAAGATTGAAACTCTTTTGTGATTCCACGCTCATACCTCTTCGCGTCCTTCCGGGTGCCCTCTGGGCAGTATTCGCGGTTCAATGGGTGAGCCGACCATGCTAGTGACGTTTGCGCAGGCAGGGCCATCGGTGGCGTTCGAGACGCTGGCGATGGTGGCGGAGCGGGTGCGCGGGACGACGAAGAAACTGGCGAAGATGGCTCTGCTCGCGGACTACTTCGCGACGCTGGGCGATAGTGACCTCGCTATCGCGGCGCGCTATATCGCCGGGCAGGTTTTTCCGCAGCACGATATGCGCGTCCTCCAGGTCGGCGGCGCGGCGATTGTCCAGATGCTCGTCGCGCTCTCCGGGCGGACGCGGGAGGAGATCGCGCCGCTCTCCGTGCGCCTCGGTGAATTGGGCGAGGTCGCCCGCACAATCCTGCCCGGTCATCTCTCGGAGGAATCGGCACTGACGCTCGCAGCGGTCGCGGCAGCGATCGAGGCGCTCGCCATCACTCCCGGCACGAAGGCGAAAACGGCCCTACTCACTGATCTCGTGCGTCGGGCAACGCCGCTGGAGGCAACGTATCTTGTCAAACTCGTCGCCGGCGATCTTCGCATTGGCTTGAAACAAGGGCTGGTGGAGGACGCGTTGGCGCGCGGCTTTGACCGACCGCGTGCGGCAGTTAGCCATGCCGCGATGCTCCTCGGTGATCTCGGCGAAGTCGCCGTCCTCGCGCGGGCGGGCGCGCTTGATCGCGCGATGCTCCGCCTCTTCCATCCGCTTGGCGCAATGCTTGCGACGCCGGCCGCCTCGCCCGAGGAGGCGCTGGCGAATCTCCCGGAGGGTTGGGCGCTCGTCGAGGACAAGTTCGACGGTATCCGCGCGCAGGTGCATCGTGATGAGGATCGGCTCGCTATCTACTCCCGCACGCTGGATGAGATCACGCATCGTTTCCCGGAATTGCACGCGCCGTTGCTCGCCCTGCCCGGCCCGTTCGTCCTTGACGGCGAGATCATCGGCGAGCGGGAGGGAAGGGTTCTGCCGTTCACCCGGTTTCAGCAACGACTTGGCCGCAAAGCGGTCACGGAGGCGGTCCTGCGCGATATTCCCGCCGTCCTCATCGCCTTTGACCTTCTCTATCGGGATGGCGACCTTCTCTTCGCCCGCCCGCTCACCGAACGCCGCACGTTCCTCGCCGATCTCCTGCAACGAGACGACATATCCGTACAAGATGAACGAGATGATCCGCAACGATCGGGAACTGGTGATGAAGGGAAGCGAGCGCTTCCTCTCCGTCTCTCGCGCGCCCAGCGCGTCACGACGCCAGAAGAGATCGAGACGCTCTTCGCGGCGGCGCGGGCGCGCGGCAACGAGGGGTTGATGGTCAAACTGCCGCATTCCGCCTATACGCCAGGGCGGCGCGGCGCGGAATGGCGGAAGGTGAAGCGGGCGCTCGCCAGTCTCGATGTCGTTGTGACGGCAGTCGAGTGGGGGCATGGCAAACGGCGGCATGTGCTCTCCGACTACACCTTCGCCGTCCGCACCTCGGAGAGCGACCCGACCCTCCTGAATATCGGCAAGGCATACAGTGGCCTGACCGATGCCGAGATCGCCGCACTGACGCAGTGGTTTCTTGCCCATACGCGCCAGGATTACGGTCGCGCTCGCACCGTCGAACCGGCGATCATTCTCGAAGTGACCTTTGATGCCGTGCAGGAGAGCACGCGGCACAAGAGCGGCTACGCGCTTCGCTTTCCGCGCATCCTTCGCGTGCGGGACGACAAACCGCTCGATGAGGTAGATACCCTCGTTAGCGTCCGCGCCCTCGCAGGGCAGGAGAGCGGACGCTAATGGTGCCGCTGCTTGTTACAGATACCCCTTCTCGTTCGGGAGGGGGCAGGAGGTGGGTTCGTCGCGCCGCGCGACGGTGGCGCCGAGGAGCGCGCCGTACACAAGATGAGCAAGGAGCATGACGCGCGGGCGGTCGGGACGATCCTTCGAGGCGGGCGGCATGATGCCAAGTGCGGGGATCCAACCCTGGTAACTCGTTGCCCAAATGATGGCGGCAAAGACCATCCCGTGCAGTGCGGCAGGCACGCGAAATGGCAAGCGACGATGCAGCACGCCGAAGAGCGCGCCGCAACTGATACCGAAGCCGAAATGCAGGAGTATCGCGAGTGTATCCTGCACCCCTTCATCCTGCTGCCGGACACCGACTGCGTCGAGCGTCGCACCCGCGATCGTGTCCGGCGGATGCTCGCCGATCAATCCGGCCTTGCCGGCCGCGAGCATACAGGCGCTCATCGCTACCGTGCCGACCGTGCCACCGAATGCGCCATCAACGATCGCTTTCACATCACGTTGCATCGCGGCCTCCCAGGATACGGTCTCACGCGGTAGTGACCCGATGGGTGAGGTCAGCAAGTGGGGTTTGCATTGCGTTGGCAATGATACTGCGGGCGGTAAAGTGGCCGACGATGTGCTCATTGAGCAGCGTCGCGGCGAGTGATGCAACCGCCGCTCCCTGCTTCGGCTGGCGCAGGAGCGCGTGCGCATCGAGACGCGGGCGGCGATCCCATCCGTCGGGGATCGTCACGCCGCGTTCAATCAGCCGCGCCATGAACAGATCAACCGTCTTTCGGTCGGGGTCTATTTCCGGGGTGACGCGCCGCCCGGTCAGTTGCGTTTCTGCCGCCGTTCCCGCCCACAGTATTGTTAATACCTGCAAGAGTCGCGCGGGCTGACCGGGCGGGAAAGCGCACTTGAAGAGATCAATTTGCAGCGGCCCGGTGATCGCCGATTCGAACTCGGCATCCGCAGCGAGGGCGAGCATGCCGAAGCGGCAACCGAACGAGGAAGCAACGACGGCGTGACCCGCCTCATGATACGCGGCCCGCTCTAATCGCACATTCTGCCGCAGGTTGGACGTTTCCGTCATCGCTCGCTCCTTGATATCTGCGGGGTCGGGAAACATCGCGTGGTTGGGGAGAAGGAAGGGCGCCGCGAAGGATTCTCAAATCTTGCAATCCATGACGCACCTTTCGTGCCACGCCAATGATGTGCCAGGTCGCGCATCTGCTACCATGCGACAGAGATAATTGTCTGGGGAAAGCATACGTCACAATCTACGACGCGGTACGGGGAGTAGAGAGCATGCAGGTAGCAAACCCATTCGCCACCGGAGCAATTGACATGGTGATCGTCGGCGGCGGGACCTCCGGCGCGGCGCTGGCGGGGATCATCGCACGGGATACGGACTGTTCGGTCCTCCTGCTCGAAGCGGGGCCGGACTACGGGCCGCTTGCGGAGGGTCGCTGGCCTGCCGGGCTGCTCGACGCGCGCCATCTGCCAAAAACGCACGACTGGGGCTACCACGGCCTCGCCCATCCAACGCACGCGAGCGTCACCGCCTTCGACCGCGCGCGGGTGATCGGTGGGTGCTCCGCGCATAATGGCTGCGTTGCCCTGCTCGGCCATCGCCGCGATTATGATCATTGGGCCGAACGCGGCAATACCGGCTGGGGCTGGGTGGATGTCGCGCCATCGTTCGAGCGGGCGAAGCGTGGCTTGCGCGTCCGCCGCGTGGATGATCGCGAACTGACGCCGTTCCATGCCGCCTTTATCGAAGGCGCAACACGGGTCGGCATCCCGCACGTTGCGGATTTGAATAACCCCGATGAACTCCAGGGAGTGGCGGCGTCCCCTGTTAACATCGCCGATGGCATCCGCTGGAACGCCGCGCTCGGCTACCTCGACCCCGTGCGTGACCGCCCGAACCTGCGAATCGTCGGCGATGTCCTCGTGGATCGCGTCGAAGTCGCCAATGGGCGGGCCATCGCGGTGCAGGCGGTGATCGGTGGGCAGCCGGTGCGTATCCCCGCAGCGCGGATCGTCCTCGCGGCGGGTGCGTACGGATCGCCCGCCATCCTCCTCCGCTCCGGCATCGGCCCGGCGGACGATCTGCGCCCGCTCGGTATCACCCCCGTCCATCCACTCCCCGGCGTCGGCAACGGGTTGATGGATCATCCAACGGTCAAGGTTCACTTCGCCGGGACGGCGCGCCTGCACCGCGCGATGGAGAATTTCGCGGCGCGGCAGTGGCGGCCGGACGAACAATCGCTTGCTAAGGCGCGGAGCAGCAGATGCACGGAGGCCTTTGATCTGCATCTTTACTCCGTCGTTACGCATCCGCTTGGCAGCGATGGCTGGATGTACCAGGTCTATGTCAGTTCCGTCCTGCCGCGCTCAGCCGGGTCGGTGAAACTCGCCTCCACGGACCCGGAAGCGCCGCCGATGATTGACCACGGCTACCTTTCCGATCTGGGCGGCGAAGACCGCGCCGTACTCGCGGACGGTATTGAATTGGCGCGGGGGATTGGCGCGGCAGCGGGCGTCGCGCCGCTCTATGGTGACGAAACCGTGCCTGGTCCCGGCCACGAGACGCGCGACGAACTCGACCGCTTCATCGAGCGGTCGGTGGACATTTATTACCACCCGACGAGTACCTGCATGATGGGCCCGGCGCGCGATCCCTTCGCGGTCGTGGATCCAACGGGGAAGGTTCACGGACTCGACGGCCTCTACGTCTGTGACGCCTCGATCTTCCCGACGCTGATGCGTGCGAACACGAACCTGCCCGCCGCGA
>JALYUS010000291.1 GCA_030853625.1 Chloroflexota bacterium | reverse complement strand
TAGAGCGATTTGCAAAGATATAGGAACGGTGCGATACTGAAACCATGAAAGCATATTCTGAAGATCTCCGCCAGCGCATCGTCCAAGCAGTCGAGGACGGGTCTTCTCAACCCGTCGTCGCTGACCGCTTCAGCGTCAGTCTCAACAGCGTCAAACGCTTCGTCAGGCAGTGGCGAGCCACCGGTTCGCTCGTCCCGCAGCCCCGTCCCGGTCGCCCGCGCGCCATCCCACCGGACGGTCAAGCCGATCTCGTCGCGCAGTTTGCCGCCATCCCCGATGCGACCCTCGCCACCTACTGCGACCAGTGGGAAGCGGCGACCGGGGTGCGCGTCAGCCAGAGTACGATGTGCCGCGCGCAGCAGCGGGTGGGCTGGACACGAAAAAAAAGAGTTTGATCGCCAGCGAGCGGGATGAGGCAGCGCGCGCGGCGTTTCGGGCGATCAGCACGTTATGGGAGGCGGCGGCGGTCATCTTCCTCGACGAGAGCGGGACGCAGACGAACATGACGCCGCGCTACAGTCGGGCACCACGCGGCGAACGGGCGGTGGGCAGCGCGCCGCGCAATCACGCGCAGAACACGACACTGGTTGCTTCCCTGTCGCTGACCGGGCTGGGTGCGGCAATGACGCTTGAGGGGGCGCTTGATGGCGATGCGTTCGCCGCCTATCTCGACGCCTTCCTCGTGCCGACACTCGTGCCGGGGCAGATCGTGGTGATGGATAACCTGAGCGTGCATAAAGACAAACGGGTACGACCGCTGATCGAGGGAGCGGGCTGCGTACTCGTCTATTTACCGGCCTACTCACCGGATCTGACGCCGATCGAGCAGGCGTTCAGCAAGATCAAGGAGTATCTGCGGCGAGTGGGAGCGCGGAGCCGGGAGGGCGTTGGATGCGGCGATCACGGCAGCGATGGCGATAGTGACGGCGATAGACGCAAAGGGATGGTTCACTCATTGTGGCTACATAACAGAGTAGGCTCAGTAGTTACGGAAACCGCTCTAAAAGCCCATGCCCTCATAATCTGCGGCGAATGCGGAAAAGACCTCGTCGCTTCTGCCGATTTCGATCATCTGCAATGCCGTGCAGTTATTGAAGACGCCCATTGGTGTCGTCATGAAGAGATCGAATCCCTCGCGTGTGTAGACCATCAGGCCGAGGTGAACAATCTCCTCGATTTGCGCGAGGCGCTCGCGCAGGAGCTGGTTCTTCGGCATTTCGCCGCGCGCCTCCCATCGCTCGATCGTTTTCGCGCTTACGTCTATCAATCGCCCCATCCGCTCGCGGGAGACATTGAGTTGTTTCCGCAGTTCGACCAGCGTGAGAATCGCTGGATGAGTCAATGGCGCTACAGTTGTTGCCATGACGCACCTCCTTGATCGCACTATATCATCTGTCTGTACATTTGTCTAGACAAATATTGGCGACACGATGTCCTTATTCCGTTTTCGCCGCGCGGCCACCTTCGAGCCATGTCCGGAGCGTGATGAGAAAGGAAATGGCGTCACTCTCGTCGCAGAGACGAGTATCGTAGGTGAGGCCAATAGTGGCGATGGAGCGGATTGCCAGCGCACCATTCAGAGCGACGGGTATTTCGCGCACGCTGTCCACGCTGAGGATGGCGGACTGGCCGGGCGGGATGATCGGCGCGGAGCGGACAGTGCCGAAAGGACCGGGGTTCGTGACGGTGATGGTGCCGTCCCGAATGTCGGCGAGCGTCAGGCGGTTTCCTCGCGCCGCCGTGATGACCCGATGGAGCGCCCGTGCCAGCCCGGCGAGTGATAAATCCTCTGCGTGGTGGATGATCGGCGCCTGCAAGCCGTCGTCGGTCGAGACCGCGACACCGAGATTGAGCGCGGGCAGCAGTTCCGGCCCCTCAGATGTCCACCGGCTGTTGACGCGCGGATGCACGCGCGCCGCGATCACCATACCGCGCAGAATGAACGGCATGTATGTCAACGGCACGCCGTGCTCCGCCTCGAATGCCGCGCGCATCATCGCGCGCGTGGCGATCAACGCCGTCCAATCCACGGTCGTGTAGACGCGCTCCATTGGTACCTCACGGACTGTCCGTGTCAGGTTATCCGCCGTCATCCGGCGGATGCGCGTGAGGGGAATGAGATCAGCGTCCGCAGATAGGGCGGGCGACTCAAGCACCGCCTCTACGCCGTTGCGTGCTGCCTGCTGCGTGCTGCCTACTGCGAGAATGTCATTGCGTGTTACGCGGCCATCGCGGCCAGTCCCCTGGATCGTTGCGGGATCAATGCCGAGGTGCGCGCTCAGTACCCGGACGGCAGGCGAATACCAGATGCGTTCCCCCTGCCTTGTCGCACTCATCGCTCTATCCTTTCATCGTAAGAGCGCGGAGAATACAGAGCGGTACACGAAAGAAATGCCCCGGTCTCCTTTTCTTTCCCGCTGTGCTCTCTGTGTTCTCTGCGCTTAATCCCCAATCGTGCCGCCGTGTTTTTCGATGAAGGCGTCAATCAGTTTGCGGGCGATGCTGAGACCTGGGGGGACGCGGGGCAGCGTGTCGTGGCGAAACCAGGCCGCTTCCGCGACCTCGTTCGTATCAACGCGGATCTCGCCGCTCTCGTAGGTCGCGGTGAAGCCGACCATCAGGGAGTTCGGGAAGGGCCATGACTGGCTGCCGAAGTAGGTAATGTCCTTCACCTCGATGCTGACCTCCTCCCGTAACTCGCGGCGGACGGTCTCTTCGAGCGATTCGCCCGCCTCGACGAAGCCGGCGAGCACGCTGAAGAAGGCGGCGGGAAAGTTCGCGTTGCGCGCCAGCAGCAGTTCATCGCCCCGCTCGACGGCGACGATCACCGCCGGGGCGATGCGCGGGTAGTTGACGAGGCCGCAGTTTGGGCATTCGGTTGCGCGGTCCACCTTGTGGTAGACGGTGCGCGTACCGCAATGACCGCAGTATTGGTGTGTTCGATCCCATGCAATGATCTGTATCGCCCGCCCGGCGAGAAAAAAGAGATCGTCCGGTAGCCGCCCGTAGAGCGCGCGCAACCCCTCGAATCGCATCCCCTCCGGCGGCTCCGTCGCTTTGTCCACCTCGGCGGCAAAGCAATGGTCGCCGTCCAGCGTGCCAAGATACTGCGTGCGGAGCGGCGTCATGCCGAGGGACGCAGTTTCCTCGATGTACGGCAATGTCGTGCCGGTATCCGTTTCCCGTACGAGCAGGGCACTCTCGCGAAAGACCCACCACCACGCTGCCCCAGCCCGTGCCTTCGGCGGCTTGATCCTCGCAATAAACGTGCGCTCCATGATTCCTCCAGTAGTCAATAGTCGGTAGTCAGTAGTCAGAATGAGACCGATCCCACTGCCTGCTGTCTGCTGCCCGCTGTCTGCTCTCTAGTATGCCATGCGGTCGCGAATTGCGGCGCGGCTTCACGACGGGGCGGAGATCGTCGCGTTGTTCCTGAAACAGACACAATATGTGCTGGTATTCGCCTTGCGGTGGGATCGGCGACCGCGCGATCGTTGCACGCGAATTGGCGTACGCGAGGCGTGCGATTGTGAAAGGAACTGTGCGATGGCATCTCCGGTACGGACAGGAATGGCTGCGGGAGCGGTCGGGACCGTTGCCCTCAACATCGCCACCTACGTGGACATGGCGGTGCGCGCCCGACCCGCGAGCAGTGTCCCCGCGAAATTGGCCGGTGTCATTGCGGACAAGGCCGGTCTTGACCTCGCAACCGGCACGGGAGAGGCCGCGAAGGAAGAGGAGAAAAATCGCGAGAGCGGGCTGGGGGCGCTCCTCGGCTACGTGAGCGGGTTGGGTGTCGCGGCGCTCTATGGCGCGGTGCGCCCCCATCTGCGTTGGCTCCCTGTACCGGTTGCCGGGGTCTTGCTTGGCCTCGCCGCGATGGCGACCAGCGACGTACCGATCGGCATGTCGGGTGTGAGTGATCCCTCCACCTGGGCGCCCGAAGATTGGGCCGCCGATCTCATCCCGCACCTCATCTACGGGTTGGTGACGGCGATCGCGTATGATGCCTTCGCGGAGTAGCGCGTTTCAGTTGATGAAGCTGATTGCTTGTTCAAAGGGTATTGCTTCATCTTCAGATGCCTTCGCGGTATCGTGCGCACGGAGCGATTCGAGTTCTTCGAGCGCGACGAGGCACCTGCGATATTCCGTGATGTCAATCACAGCCTCGACGCGATTTCCGTTTGTGTCAACGATAGAGCGCGGTGCTGCCATTTTTCTTTCCTCCTTGTTTCAGTCCGCCGCCGGTCGGTCGTATGCATCCGTGGAGAGCATCGCTTCCAGTTCGGCGATCGGATCAGCGACGGAGGAACGCTGAGAGAGGCGGACGATCAGGGCGAGGCCGACGACGACTTCCGCCGCCGCAATGGTGATGATAAAGAGTGCGACGATCTGCCCTTCGAGATTGCCCCATCGCCGCGCGAAGGCGATCAGCGCGAGGTTCGCCGCATTGAACATCAGTTCCACGGACATGAAAAGCGTCAGCGGCGTCCGGCGTGACAAGACGCCGAATAGCCCCGTCGCAAACAAAAACGCACTCAGCAGAACATACCCATTCGTCGGCAACATCACGCATTCCTCACTGACAAACCGATTGAACCGCAAAGGCGCAAAGAGCGCGAAGGACGCAAAGAGGAGGAACAAGAAAGAATCGGTACAGTGAATCTCATTCTTCTTCCCTCTTTGCGTTCGCTGTGTTCTTCGCGTCTTTGCGGTTCCATTGGTTTCAACCTTCTCGTTCGTGGCGGCTGAGCATGACGGCGCCGACGGTGGCGGCGAGCAGCAGAGCGGAAATGACTTCGAGCGGGAAGAGGTAGGTGGAGAAGAGAACCGTCCCGACCGCCGCAACGTCCGCCGGAACCTTCGGGGCCGCTTTCGGCAGCGTCGCTTGCAGCACCGCCGCGCCGATAATCAATAGCGCGGCGATACCGAGGCCAATCGCCATGCCACGCTCGCCGAGGAACTTGCCCCGGCGCTCCTCCAGGTCCGGCCCCAAAAGTGTGAGGATAAAGAGGAAAAGCACCATGATACCGCCCGCGTAGAGCAGCAGTTGTGCCACCGCGAGGAATTCCGCGCTCAGTGAGAGGTACAAGAGCGCCAGGCACGCCGTATTGAGCACGAGGGCCAGCGCGATATGCACCGGGTTGCGGAGCGTCACCACCCCGACCGCCGTGATCGCGGCCAGCGCGGCAACGAGCCAGAAAACGACCGTCATAATCCTATCCCTCGATTGGATGGCAATACGAGCATCATCCGTAGCCGGTCATCAAGCACCAACATCGTGTCCGGCGAAACGTTTCCCCACCGCTCGATGAGTCGGATGACGCTCAGTGAGCGAATATCCTCGCACTTCATAAAGCTGCGGCGTCGCAATCCACCGTCGGGCGGAGCGATTGGCACATGAAAGGCAAGGCCGCGCTCTCGTGTTGTCATGGGAATGGCGATCACCAGCCCCGATCCTCCCTGATTGAATGAATCGCGCGAGACGATGACCACAGGGCGAACGCCACCTTGCTCATTCGCGAGAACAGGGTCCAGTATTGCCAGCCACACTTCCCCGCGCATGGGTTTGGGGGCCGCTGCGGCGCTCAAAATTCGTACTCGTCATCTTCGAGTCCGTCCATCAATGTGCAGTCCCACAGGGCGCGCTCCGCGTTTTCTTCCGCCCACTCTTCGGGAGTCATCGCGGCATAGATTTCATTCGCGCGCTTCATCATCTGTTCCCAGCGATATTCTTCCACCGCACGGGCGATGATCGCTTGCATAGAAGCGTGTTGCTCTTCGGCGAGTTGACGGATTTGCTCGCGCACTTCGCACGGAATTCGAATCGTCGTGCTTACCATAACGTACTCTCCAGTCTACTTAACCGTAGACTAGCAGTCTACCACACCACACGCTTCATTCGCCCGCGTCTACCTGCTTGCGCGGGTCGGGTTCGTTTGGCTTCAGGAGCAGCATCTCTTTGGTGTAGATGAAATCGTCGCGGTCGCTGTCCGCCAGTTCATACCACGGGCCGAGGACGACCGCCTCGACCGGGCAGGCTTCCTCGCAGTAGCCGCAGAAGATGCAGCGGATCATGTTGATCTCGTACCGCTCGGCGTATCGCTGGCCGTGCGAGACGGGGGTATCCGGGTCGTTCTCCGCCGCCTTGACATAGATCGCCTGCGACGGGCAGGCAGCGGCGCAGAGTTCGCAGCCGATGCACCGCTCCGTTTCGTCTTCGTTGCGCAGCAGGAGATGTCGCCCGTGAAAGCGGGCCGCCACTTCCTTGCGCTGCTCCGGGTAAGCAATCGTCTCCGGCTTGCGCACGAAGTTGCGTAGCGTCGTACCCATCCCCTTTGCCAGCCCGGCGGCGTCCTGCATCAGGCCCGGTTTTTTCTCGCGTGCCATCAAATCCTCCAGTAGTCGGTAGTCGGTAGGCAGCAGTCAGAGAGGTCTGATTCCGTTCTGTCTACTGACGACCGACTGCTG
>JALYUS010000285.1 GCA_030853625.1 Chloroflexota bacterium | reverse complement strand
GGGCCGCGTCGTCGGACGGCGCCCGATGGGTGAAGTGCTCACGACGAAAATGCTGTGTCATCATCTCCCCCTTCGCGGCTGCTGCGTCAGGGTGATCGCTCGCCTTGCCGCTCTCCCGCTCTCCCGCGCTCCCGCGCTCGTTGCCAGGCGCGCTCACCGCTACCCTCGCGCACATTATCCACCCCTGTCAAGACCCCGATGAATGCCCCGTCGGCCTGCGGAGATCCGGGTCGTACTGCTCTCTGCTATCTGCCGACTGCTGACTGGCGGCTCTCGACGCTACGACGTACAATAGGGGACACGGGCGCGGTAGATAACCATCACAATGGTGACGCCGCGTCGTGCAATTTGGTAACGCTGGCAGAGCCGGTGCGAAAGGAGAAGCAGACGCGCACACGAAGCGCGCCGCACCGTTCGATGCACACGATGGGTATGGAAACGGAAAGAGATGGAAAACGGACGATGCCCCGCGCCGGGAATGGATGCCCCGCATATCATTGCGCTCCCGGCGGCGGTGGAGACGAATGCCGAGGGGCAGGATGGGGTGCTCGTCGTCCTGAGCGACCTGCATATCGGCGGTGATCCCGGCCAGGAAGATTTCTTCTGTCATGTGGAACTGATCGCGCTTCTCGATGATCTCGACCGCGAGGCGGAACCGGTGACAATCCTCATCAACGGTGATTTCTTCGAGTTCCTGCAAGTGACGATACCGCCGGGCGGCAATCGCGCGCGGGCGGTCGTCGAGCATCCCGATCACGCGGCGTTCTTCGCGCGGCTGCGCGCCTGGAATACCCGGCCCGGTCATCGCACGGTCTATACGGTGGGCAACCACGATAGCGAGACGGCGTGGAATGCCGCGATCGGCACATACCTGATCGAGCAGGGTATCGTCCACGATGTCGCGCTCGGCTACGAGCACTGTTTCGCGTTGGGCGGCGGCGAATTGACCGTCTACGCGGAGCATGGCAACGAAGAGGATAGCCAGAACGCGATCGTGGATTACGGCCATCCGCTCATCATGCCGGTCGGCACACACGTCGTCACGCAACTCGTCAACCGCATCGAACCGCTCGGTCGGTTCGCCGGGCCGGACGACGCGACGACGCTCTCTGACATTGATAACATCTACCCGCTGGAAATGGTGCCATGGTGGCTCTTCTCGAATTTCTTCTACCGGCAGGCACGACGTTTCCTACGGTATGTGCTCGTCCCCGCCATCGGTATCCTCTTCGCGGTGCGCTTTCTGAACAACGCGATTCTCCGCCTCTCGCAGGGGCGGCTACCGGAGTTCTCCGCCGGGCGGATCGCGCAACTCTTCGGTTTCCTCCTCCTTGATATTGTCGTGGTGCTTGGCCTCTTCCTCCTCATGCTGCGGCATGACTTCACGCGCTGGCGGCGGCGCTCCGGCCTTCTCGAACCGTTGCAGATCGTCGCGGAGGGCGAAGAGCAGTATCACGCCGCGTGCCGCTCCTTCCTCGCGGGCGAACGCCAACCGGCGCACCGCCAAGATCGCGCAGCGGCAGTGGATGTGTTCCTGTACGGCCATAACCACATCGCCGAGTTGGAGGAGTACACGGTCGGCGGGCGGCGCACTGCCTTCATCAATACCGGCACATGGATGCGGAAAATCGTCCGGCTGCCGACGCGGCTCAAGTTGCCGCCCGTCTTTATCCCCGCCTATCAGTTGACGTACGCCGTCCTGCGGATGACGCCTGCCGGTCTCTCCGTCACGCTGGATGAGCGAGTGAAGCCGCTGCCGTACCGCCTCGGCTGGGCGGAGCGGATCGCCACCTTCCGCATGCGCCCGCCCCTCCCGCCGGCTACCTTGACCGGTCAGGAGGTGACACTCGCCAGCGTCACGTTGCCCGTACCGGCGCCCGTGCCCGTGAAGCCCGCACCCCGCTACGCGCACGCGCGGTAAATTCGGCGCTTGACCGGAGTATGAGCAGAACGGAAAGCTTCGTGTGTTCGTTCCTACCAGGAAATGTTCGACGATGCCCGTTTTATGCGGATGCCGTCGTGAAGCGGGCAGCGGAAAGGAAGCCGACCGGATGGCGCGTTGTACCGCCGGTGGCGAGGTCGGCCATCACTTCGCCGATCGCGGCGGAAAACTTGAAGCCGTGGCCGGAGAACCCGGCGGCGTAGATGACGCGGGCGCACTCCGGGTGGCGATCAATGATGAAATGGCTGTCCGGCGTCATCGTGTAGAGGCAGGTGGTGGCGGCGAGCACATCGCCCGTCGCGCCGGGCATGTACGCATCGAGCACGGCGCGCATCACTGCGATTTCCTCCGGCTCAATACTACGCCGCGCCGTTTCGGGCGTGCAGACATCGCCCCGGTCATGCCGCCCGATCTTCAGGCCATCGCCCGGCAGCATCGGCACGCCGTAATATGATCCTTCCGGCCCCCGAACGCTATAGACCGGGAAGCGATCCGGCCCGAAGCGTTCGGGGTGCGTCGGCGTGAAGTAGACATTGTACATCCGCCACGGTTCGAGCGGCAGATGCACGTCGGCGAGGATTTCCCCGCCCACGGACCCGCCGTGATGACGAGCGCGTCCGCCGTGTACGCCGCCGTTGCCGTCTCGACGCGGATGCCCGCACCATCCCGCGACCAACGATGTACCGGTTCGCCGTGATGCAATGTCGCACCGTGCGTCGCGGCGCGATCAAGATGCGCGGCGACGCACGGCTCCGGCAGGAGAAACCCGGTGTGCGGATCGTACATGCCGAGATAGTCATCGGGCACCCGAAAGCCGGGCCAGCGCGTCATGATCTCCTCGGCGCCCAATTCCTCGATGGTCAGGCCGTACTGGTCGGCGGCGGCTTTCTGATCCGCGCCGAAACCCGGTTCGGCGGGACCGATCGTGATGCCACCCGTGATCGTCAGGAGGTGGCGCCCTGTCTCCGCTTCCAGTTCGCGCCAGAGGGCGTACGCACGCTGAACGAGTGGAACGTACGCGGGCGATTCCCCGTACGCCTCGCGGATACCGCGCGAGCGACCGTGCGACGAGCCGTTGTGGTGGCCGCGCGCGAAGGCGTCGAGGCCGAGGACGCGCCGCCCGCGCCGCGCGAGGTGGTATGCCGTCGCGCTCCCCATCCCACCAAGCCCGACGACGATCACCTCGTACCGCGCATCCGCCCGCATCGTTCGTACCCTTTCATCATGTCGTACATGCTTCACCGCCGCCCGCCGCCTGCATCATAATCGGCGGTGGCGGCGCGGTCTACCGGATTCGGCTCCTGCATGCGGCGTGCTATGCTCACGTCGGAGAGAAGCATGAGCGGCGAATGGAGTAATGTGGTGACAGATGAAGCAGTGACGCTCGCGGGGCGGCATGTCCCCTATACAGTAACGATCAGCCATCGCGCGCGGCAACCCCGGTTGATTATCGCGCCGGGTACGGGGCTGCGCGTCGTGACACCTCTTGGATATGACCGCAATCGCCTGTTGCAGTTCATCCTGCGACGGCAGGGTTGGATTTTGAAGCATCTCGACCATTTCGCCGCGCTCCCTGCCACGCCCGCCGCCGACGCGCCATTGCCGGAGCAGATCACCTTCTGCGGCGCGGTGCATACAGTCTGCGTGATGGTCGTACCGGGCAGGCGCGCGGCGGTCGTGCTTGAGGGACAGGCATTCGCGATCACCGTCGCGGCGGCAACGGCGGCCCGTCCCGCGCTGGAAGGATGGCTCCGCGAAGCGGCGCGGGTCGCTATCGCTTCACAGGTCGCGTCGCGCGCGAAGGAAATGAATCTCGCGTATGGCAGTGTTACCATCCGGGATCAGAAGACGCGCTGGGGCAGTTGCTCGCGAGTCGGCAACCTCAATTTCAACTGGCGGCTCGTCCTCGCGCCGCCCGCCGTGCTCGATTACGTCGTCGTTCACGAACTGGCGCATCGCGTCGAACTGAACCACTCGGCTCGCTTCTGGCGCGTCGTCGCACGCTACTGCCCCACCTACAACGAACACCGCGTCTGGCTGCGCACACATGGCGCGGAACTGCGATTCTGAGCAAGGAGGAACCCGAATGACCGACACCCCACGATCCCATCACCTCAATCTCGCCGGTACACACTGGGAAGCGTGCGCCGCCTTCTACCGCGATCTACTCGGCCTCTCGCCCATCGTACTGCCGCGCGATCGGGAGGCATACGGCGCGACGATTGCCACGATGCAGGACGCGCGCGGCTACCAGTACCACTTCATCCCCAGCGATCCCGACTTCGCGACGCGCAACGACCTGCCGGTCAATCCGCTCGGCGCGGGGCATCTCGCCTTCCGTGTGGACGACATCGCGGCGATGCGGGCGCGGCTGGACGCGGCTGGTATTCCCTACAGCGACATGGGCGAGTGGGCAATCAAGGGCTGGCATCAACTCTTCTGCGCCGATCCCGACGGCCGCGTGATCGAGTTTCATCAGGTCATCGGAGAAGATACCTCCTTCCCCCGACACGCCGATGGCCTTAAAAATATCAGATGAGTGCGAAGAGAGGCATAGATGTATCTGTACGTCGAGATGTGGAAGGCGCGACCGGCATGGCTGGCACTCGGACAGGCGGAGCGCGAGCAATTCTTCGCCACCGTCGGGCAGGAGATCGGCAATCAACTCGGCGCGGGGGCCGAACTCGTCGGCGTCGCGCGCAATGACACCGACACGCCGCATCGCGCCGACGACGATTACGTCGCGGTCTGGAAGATCCCGGACATCGCGCGCGTCCATGCCTTTGCTGAGACATGGGTGCGCGTCGGCTTCCACGACTATTTCGATCAGGAGGATGTGCGCGGCGAACTGATGGCCCCGGAGGCCTTCATCGGCCATCATCTCGGGCTATAAACGTGCGCGCGTGGCGTTGTGCCGAAATGCGCTTCCCCCTATCATTGTCTGTATCGGCAGGCGCATGTGCCAGTCGCGGTTATTCGAGAAAGGGGATGCATATGTTCCGTCGTCTTCGTCGCCTCTGCGCGGTTGGTGTCATCGGCGCCGCGCTTCTCGTCGTCGGCCTGGGTAGCACGGGGTCGGTCTCCGCCGCGATTGATCCGGTGGCTTTCCAGAAACTCGGCTGCAATAATGGCGACTACACGTGTTACTACGCGCGGCTCTACGGCGGCTACCCGCTCCGCACGCCATTCTGCGACAACACCGGCTGCACCTATGCCGCCGTCGGCGAGGGTTACTATGGCGCTCCGTACTACACGGCCCCGTATTTCACGGGCTATCCCTACGGCTATGGGTACGCCTATCCCGCCTACGTCAACCCCGTCGGCGTGCCGATCGCATCGCAGGGCGCCGGTGGTTTTATTACCCCGCTCAACCACTGATCCCCATGAGCAATGAGTAATG
Source organism: Chloroflexota bacterium (assembly GCA_030853625.1). GTDB lineage: Bacteria > Chloroflexota > Chloroflexia > Thermomicrobiales > JALYUS01 > JALYUS01. The sequence goes on along the minus strand of JALYUS010000285.1, from coordinate 3,084 downwards.
AGGACGGAAGCCGTTCCACGCATTGCTCATTGCTCATTGCTTCCCATTCGCCCCTCGAACGCTTCCGCGATAGCGTCTTCCAGCGTCAGCGCCGCGCCCGCCGCCCACGCCGCCGCGAACGCGTCCGCACCGAGCGCCGCCCGGAGCCTCGCGTCCGCGCGCGCATGCTCGTCGCGCTCGACCGGCGGTATTGGGGTGCTCATGCGGGCGCGCATCGCCGCGCAGAAGCCAAGTAACCGCACGGCGCCGCCCGGGTCCGTGGCGAGTAACCCCAGCCGTTCGACCGCCTCCGTCATACCGAAGGGGTCTCCGACGGCATGAAACGACTGCAAGCCCTCGATGTAACGGGCGCGCGCCATCTCCGGCATGCCTCGGCGACGGGTGATGTCCGCTGTGCAGAGGAGAGCGTGCGCCGTGTTCCGTTGGTGGTGCGTTGCCCGTGCAAGGGCAAGGCTCTCCTCTGCCAGCATGACCGCGCGCGCATCATCGCCCGTCTCGTGCGCGATACGCGCGCGGTCAATAAGCGTGCGAGCGATGTCCGCCTTGCTACCCAGTTCGCGGAAGAGGGCGAGGCAACGGTCGCAATATGCCCGTGCCCGCGCGTAGTCACCTTGATCGCGCGCGCTCGTTCCCAGGCTGCTCATGGCAAGGGCGACTTGCCGTTGGTCGCCTGTGCCGCCATGCATTTCGATACTCTCAGCGAGCGCCATCTCCGCGCGCCGGTATTCTCCCATCTCGCGCAGAAGTTGTCCGATGTTCTGGAGGATGATCGCGCTGGTTGCGGTGTCACCGAGCGTGCGCCGGATGGCGAGGGCATCATCGTACAACTGGATGGCGCGCGAGCGGTCACCTTGATGCCGCGCGATATTCGCGAGATTGTTGAGCGATGCACTGATGCCTGATTGATTGTCGCTCGCACGCTGGAGCGCCAGACTCTCTTCGTGCGCTACTGTCGCCCGCGCGTACTCGCCCATGTCGGCGAGCGTGGCGCCAGTGCAGGTCAGCGCGTCCGCAAGGCCGCGTTGATCGCCGATTTCCCGCCACAGCGCCACACTTGTGCGGAGCAGATCGAGCGCGTGCGCGAAGTCTGTCCGCACATAGGCGAGCAATGCCGCGCCGTAGAGCGCCTTTGCGCGCGCATACGGGCTGCTGTCCATACCGCGCGCGAGCAAATCCGCCAGCCACGCGCCGCCCTCGCGCTGGTATCCACGTATATACCAGAAGCGGGCCAGCGCGCCCGCCAGGCGCAAGCCCATGTCGATCTCCCCGGTATCGCGCGTCCACGTCAGCGCCGCGCGCAGGTTGTCGTTCTCCGCTTCCAGCCATGTGAACCAGACCCGTTGCTCGCCACCGGTCAGCTGACGTTCCGCCTCCTCGGCACGGGCGAGATAGTACGCCGCGTGTTGTCGCTCGATCGCACCCCGCTCGCCACTCGCCGTCAATTGCTCCAGCGCGTATTCGTGGGTTGTCTCGAACATCGCAACGCGGGTCTCCGCTCCGCCGTTTATCTCAGCGCGGAGCAGATGATGTTCGAGCAGCGCTTCCATCCGATCGAGGATTGCGGTGGCCGGGAGATCATCACCGGCGCAAATCGCCTCCGCTCCTCGCACCGTCCAGCCGCCGCTAAAGATCGCCAACCGCCGGAACAATCGCCGTTCGTCCGCATCGAGCAGATCGTGACTCCAGGCGATCGCGTCCCGCATCGTTTGCTGGCGTAGGGGGCGATCCGCAGGACCGGTTGTGAGCAGGTGCAACCGGCGATCGAGGCGTTCGAGTAGTTCGGCAGGGGCGAGCAGGCGGGTACGCGCCGCTGCCAGTTCGAGGGCGAGGGGCAGGCCGTCGAGGTGGCGGCAGATGTCCGCGACGGCGTCCGCACTGTCCGGTGTGAGCCGGAAGTCGGGGCGAATCGCCCGCGCGCTGGATGAAGAGAGTCACCGCCGGGACGCGCGCGAGCGCCGCAAGGTCCGCGGATTGGCGCGCGGGCGGTATGGCGAGGGGTTCGAGCGGGAACTCGTGTTCGCCGTAGAGATGCAGCGGGGCGCGGCTTGTCACGAGCGCTGCCAGCCGTGGGCAGGCTGCCAATACAACGCCGACGAACGCCGCCGCAGTTGGGAGGTGCTCGAAATTATCGAGCACGAGGAGCAGCCGCTTCTGCCCGATCGCGCCGACGATTGCCGCGTCGGGCGATTCCCCCACCCGCTCGCGCACATCGAGCGCCTGCGCGACCACGTACGGCACGAGGGCCGGATCGCGCACGGCGGCGAGCGGGACGAAGACGACGCCGTCCGGCATCTCCGCGCATATGTCGTCCGCGACAGCGATCGCGAGCCGGGTCTTGCCCACGCCGCCCGTGCCGGTGATCGTCAGGAGGCGCACCGCTTCGCGGCGGAGCATCGTAGACGCCTCCCGCACCGCTTCCGCGCGCCCGACGAGCGGCGTGACCTGGGCAGGCAGATTCGATGGCGACGACAGCACCGGCGCGAGCGTGGGAGGCAGGGTGCGCTGCTGGCGGGCGGTCGCGAGGAAACAGTCACGTTCCTCGTCGGAGAGCGCGAGCGCGTCAGCGAGCAGGCGGATCGTTTCGCGGTGCGGGCGCTGCTTGACGCCGCGCTCGATGTCCCCGATTGCCCGAACGCTGAGGGTCGCCCGTTCCGCCAGTTCCTCCTGCGTCAAGCCCGCCGCAATCCGGTAGCACAGCAGCAGATCGCCGATCGTCGCGGGATGCAACGCGCGCGGTGTGTGACGATCCTCGCGCGTCTGCCCGGTTAGAGCGAGTGTCCGCCGGTTGCTCCCCACACGCTCCGCCTTTCGGTGGCCTCATGATCCGCGTCGCGTTGACGAGAAACGAATATCCCCATTCTACACGAATTTGTGCCGAGGAAAATGCCGGGAAAAGTGCCGGTCGCGCGTGGCGCTTGCCGTTCCGGAGCCGCAGACTGGTCGTGCGGCATGCCTCTGTGATAACGAAAGGAACGTTGAGATGGCAGCAGAACGGATGGAGAGCGACCCCGACAACCGGAGCGAGGGCATGGGTAAGGCGCTGAAGCGGCGGGGGTTGATCGCGGGGGCGGCGGCGCTGGTGGC
>JALYUS010000256.1 GCA_030853625.1 Chloroflexota bacterium | reverse complement strand
TCGAGAAGCGGCTCGTCCGGCTGGAAAGCCAGATTCAGAAGGTACGCGGCGCGGAACGCGAGCAGTACGAGCGGGAGCAGGCCGCGCTGATTAAGTTGCGCATCGCCCTCGAAGCGGGGACGCCGATCCGCGAAGTTACCCTCGATCCTGACGACGAGCGGCTGCTGCGCGGCTTCGGCTTCCTGACCGGCAAGCCGTTGCTCGTGCTCCTCAATGTCGGGGAGGATCAAATGGGCGATGAAGCCGCCGCGCTTGTCCAACAGGCGGAGGCGCAGTTCGCACGGCCGGGCATCGCCTTCGACGCCGTCGCCGGGCAGATCGAGATGGAGATCGGCCAGTTGGAGCCGGACGACGCGCACGTCTTCATGGCGGAAATGGGTATCGCGGAGAGTGGCCTCGATCGCATCATTCGCCGCTCGTATGCGCTGCTCGGCCTCATTTCCTTCTTCACGGTCGGGCCGGACGAATGCCGCGCCTGGACGATCACGCGCGGCACAATCGCGCAGCAGGCGGCGGGCGAAATTCACTCCGACATCGAACGCGGCTTCATCCGCGCCGAAGTCGTCGCGTACGACGCGATGATCGCCGCCGGCAGCATGGCGGAAGCAAAGAAAGCCGGCACGCACCGTCTCGAAGGCAAGCAGTACATCGTTCAGGACGGCGACATCATCGAGTTCCTTTTTAACGTGTGAGGAAAACATTTGAACCGCAAAGGTGCAAAGAGCGCAAAGGACGCAAAGAAGAAGGAGAAGAAAGAAGAAAAATGCCCCAATCTTTGATTCTCTTTGCGATCTCTGAGTCCTTTGCGCCTTTGCGGTTCAATCGCTTTCGGCCTCTGCATCGGGGGGGCGCGTGATAGTGAGGTTTGCGGGGTTGATGAGGCCGGGGGCGATGCTGGTCATCGTTGGGTTGTGGCTTATCCTGCTGCTGGTGGCCGGGGCGCCGGGGGTGCGGCGGCGATGGCCGGGGGCGCGCGGCGAGGTCGGTATGGTCGGCCTACTGACGGTCGTCTTCATCCTCTTCTTCTGGCGGTTGCTCTTTGAGCAGGGCGTGGCGATCCCGAAGGGCGGCGGCGACTTCAACTCCTTCTACTACCCGCTTTCCGCCTTCGCGGCCGACCAGATCCACGCCGGGCATTTCCCGCTCTGGAATCCCTTTCTCTATGCCGGCGCGCCATTCGCGGCGGACTATCAGGCGGGCGCGCTCTATCCGCCCAATCTCCTCGTCTGGGCGGTTGCACGCCCCTTTACGTACGGAGTGTTCGAGGCGCTGGCGATTTTCCATGTCTGGTGGGCCTCCGTGACGATGTACGGCTTCGCGCGGACGCTTGGCGTGCGGCGAGCCTCCGCGCTGATCGCGGGTATCACCTTCGCCTACGGCGGCTTCATGACAGCGCAAATCGGCCACGCGCCGATGATCGCGGTGGCATCGTGGCTGCCCGCCATCCTCGCCGCACTGTATCGCGCGCGGCAGGGGAGCATCGGCTGGACGGTCCTCGCTGGGCTTGGTTTGACGATGGCGACTTTGGCTGGGCATCCGCAAGTGCTTCTCTATGTCATTACCGCCGTGCTTGCGTATGGTCTCTTTCTCGCGTGGGCGGATCGGCCCGTGATCGCGCCGGTCACTACGGAGCGTGAAGGCGGCGCGACGCTCACTCCCGCGACGTTGCGGGAGAGATCGCGCCGGTCGAATCGCTGGCCCGCGCTCCTCACCGACCCGGTTGCGCGCCATTGGACGAACGCCCTTGCCCGCCTTGCGATCATGCTGATGATCGCCGTTGGTCTTTCCGCGCCGTTCCTGCTCCCCGCCGAGCAGTTATCGCGCCGGTCGGTACGCGCCGGGATTGGCTACGACAATGCGACGCAGTTCAGCGTGCAACCCGTAGCGCTCCTCCAACTCGTGCTACCGAAAGTCTTCGGCGATAACCCGACGAATTACTGGAGCGCCTTCGCGAACGGCGAAATTTGGGGCTACGCGGGCGTCGCCGCGCTCATCCTCGCCGTGATCGGCGTGCTCTGGCTACCGCGTGCCGCGCGCGGCCAGAAACTCTTCTTCGTCGCGCTCGGTGGCGTCGCGCTGCTCGGCGCACTCGGGCCGTTCACGCCGCTGCATGGCTGGCTCTATGGCTTCGTACCGGGATACGATCGCGTGCGCGCTGCCGGTCGGCTGCTCTTGCTCTACGACGTTGCCGTGGCGATCCTCGCGGCCTGGGGCCTCGATGCACTGCTCGATTGGATCGCCGTACGCCGAATGGCTAATGCTGAATTTGGTGTGACGCTGCGACAGGTCCGGCGCGGGATCGGTCTCGTCGTCGTCGTGCTCGCGCTCGGCATCATCCCGCTCTTCTATGGCCTCATTCTGCGGCAGGACGAGCCGGTCAATCGCCCGGTGATCGCGGTGGACGGTTTGAACGTGCTCCTGCTGATCCTGCTCGGCGCGCTCGCGCTCGTCTGGGCGGTGGAGCGGCGCGGGATTGGCGCGGGGGCGGTCGCGGCGTTGGCAACGGCGTTGATCGTTTTCGATCTCTTCAGCGCGACGATCGGCTTCAACCCGACGACGGACAACCTGCTGGCAGGCTTCCAGCAACCGGCCGCAGAGCGCGAGTTGCTCGCGCGCGCGGCGAGTAGCCCGCCATTCCGCATTGATACGGACGATATTTCCGACCGCTGGCAACCCTCGCTCGCCGCGATAGATGGCATTGAGAGCGTCTCCGGCGCATACAACCCGCTCCAACTCGCGGACTACGCCGCCCTTCGCGAGCGGGCGCAGAGCAGCCGGTCCAGCATGCTGTATGGCCTCTTGAATGTCGCGTATGTCGGCCAGCCCGCCGAAAAGCCCGCGCCTGCCGACTGGCAGAAGGCATTTACCGGCGACAAAGTCGTCTTTTACCAGCCAAGCCGCCCACCCTTACCGCGCGCATTCGTCGTCGGCAACGCGCAATCCGTGGCGGATCCCGGCGTCGCCTTCGACCGCATCAAAGCGTCGGACTTTGATCCGGCAAAGACCGTCTACGTGCAAGGCGGCGTAACTGCAACGACCGCCGACCCCGGCGCATCGCCCGCGACGGTCATGCGCGATGGCACAGATAGCGTGACCGTCCGCGTCACAACAGCGAGCGCCGGGTATCTTGTGTTGTCGGATGCCTATTACCCTGGTTGGCAGGCGACCCTGGACGGCCACGATGCGACCATCCTCCAGGCTGACCTCGCCTTCCGGGCCGTCTACCTGCCCGGCGGGGGCGATCATACTATCGTCTTCCGCTTCCGCCCGATATGGTGGCCGGTTGGCTGGGGCAT
>JALYUS010000412.1 GCA_030853625.1 Chloroflexota bacterium | reverse complement strand
GTCAAGCCGTGCTCGATCGCCGCATCGTCGTCCTGGACGACAGTGAGCAGTCGGCAGTCGGCAGTCGGCAGTCGCCAGAACCCTCAGTCCTCGTCGTCAACACGGGCTTGGACCTCGTGCCCGCCCGTGCGACGGTGATCGTCCCCGTCTATTATCAGGATCGCATCATGGGCGCGATGGCGCTCGCACATACTGCCGCGCCCGATGAGACGACGCTCAATTTTCTCACGCAACTCGGCCAGCAACTCGGCATCGCCCTGCAAAACCTCGACCAGTATACGAATCTCCAGACGCTCTCCAGCCAATTGCAGGCGCGGCAGGCGGAGATCGAGACGAAGAACCGGGACCTCGAACGGGCCGACCAGATGAAGAGCGAGTTTCTGGCCAATATGAGCCACGAACTGCGTACCCCCCTCAACGCGATCATCGGCTTCTCCGAACTCCTGCAGGAGCAGTTCTACGGACCGCTCAACACGGAGCAGGATGAATATCTGACGAACATCCGCACGGCGGGCGAGCATCTGCTCGGCTTGATTAACGACATCCTCGATCTCTCGAAAATTGAGGCGGGACGGATGGAACTCGATCTTGAGGAAGTGGACTTGCCGCATGTTCTGGAATCGAGCATGACGATCGTCAAGGAGAAGGCGCACAACAACGGCGTTCATCTGAGCGCGGATGCAGGCGACACCGGCGCGATCACTGCCGATGCGCGCAAACTGAAGCAAATCATCTTCAATCTCCTCTCCAACGCGGTGAAGTTCACACCGTCCGGCGGCGCGGTCAATCTGACGGCGCATACCGATGGCGCAATGGTGGCGATCGCTGTCACGGATACCGGCGCCGGTATCGGCCCGGAAGATCAGCAGAAACTCTTCCGCGAGTTTACGCAGGTGGACGGCTCGCTTTCCCGCCGCCATGAAGGGACGGGTCTCGGCCTCGCCCTCACCAAACGGCTCGTCGAATTGCACGGCGGCACGATCGCGGTCCGCAGCGCCCTCGGCGCGGGCAGCACCTTCACCGTGCGCATGCCTCTCACGAGTACCGAGTCACAGGTACTGAGTACTGAGCGAGATGTGCCAGAACCTCAGTACTCAGTACTCAGTACTCAGCACTCGTCGCAGGCGACGCCCCGCATTCTCGTGATCGAGGATGATGACCCGACGGCGGAGTTGATCGCAGCCTACCTGGAGAGTGCGGGGTATCAAACGCAGCGGGCGCGGAACGGCGAAGAGGGCCTGCGAATGGCCCATGAATTGAAGCCGGATGGTATCACGCTCGATGTGATGATGCCCGTGATGGATGGCTGGACTTTCCTTCAGGAGTCCTCGGCAGACGCGGCACTCTCACAGATTCCGGTAATCGTCCTCAGCCTCGCGAACGATCTGAAGCATGGCTACAGCCTCGGTGCGTCGGCGGTGCTCGGCAAGCCGATCCGCCGCGATGAGTTGTTCGCCGCGCTTGCGAAGGTCAACGTCCTGCCGACGGAGAGCGGTTCGGCCCGCGTCCTCGTCGTGGACGACGACCCGAAGGCGGTAGACCTCGTCGCGGATTACCTCGCCTCCTTCGGCCATCAGGTCCACAAGGCGTACGGCGGCGCGCACGGCATCGCGATCGCCGACGACGAGCATTCCGACCTCGTCATCCTCGATCTGATGATGCCGGAGGTCAATGGCTTCATGGTCGTGGACAAGTTGCGCGAGAATCCGCGCACCTCGGACATCCCGATCATCATCCTGACCGCGAAGATCGTCAGCCCGGATGAACGACGGCGACTGAACGGCCACATTGTCGCCATTGCTGAGAAGAGCGGCATTGATCGCGCCGCCTTCCTCTCCGAAGTCAACCGCGCCGTCCGCCTCCACGCGATGGCGTAGGGGAAGGAACGAGGAGCAAGCGTAGAGGATACGGCTCTCGTTGCTCGTGATTAGTCATGGTTTCGCCGTTGCTGTTGGGCCGGGTGATGCAGCGGCGGTCGGTGGCTGCGGGGGGGAGGGGGCCTGCGGGCCGGTGACGAGATCACTGCGGATGAACCCCGTTTTACCCTGGTATGAGACGCGGAACCACTTCGATGTGCCATCCGCGCCGGGAACATTCGCTTCGAGCACGGGGAGCTCCGCGCCGTAATCAGCGGTCGCGACGACTTGCCCATTCGTGTCCGGTTTATCGCGCAGGTTCACACCGGAGTCTGCCGTTACTTTCACCACCTGCGTCGTGGCGGATGGCGGCGCGGCAGCGGAGGGTGCGACAGCGGGCGTTGTGCCGACCGGTACGGGAGCGGAGCCGGTAGGGCCATTCGACGGGCGCGTCCCCTGCGGTGCGGGGATCAGTATGCTGGACGATGGGGAGCCGACACTCGCCGTCCCGCGGGCCACGGCGGAGCCACTCGCCGCAGCCGGTGTCAGAACGGTGGAAACCTGCGTCTGCTCGGCACTCCGCGTCGTCGTCGCGGCGCCGTTCGCGGTCGGCGAAGCCGAGCCGCCGCCACAGCCAACGAGCAGAAATCCGAGACCGAGCACGGAACACCAGCGTCGCATCACAGCACCTCCAATCATTGAGTCCCCGCCGTACCACAGTTTCGCGATTCACGCGGTGATTCCGTACGTACTATAGCATCTCCGCGATGACGCGCCGCGTTTCGTCTCTTGCATATTCAGGTAAAGCAGTCAAAATAGGCACCGATGTGGTATTGCGTGTGACTTCCCGCCTACTCGGAGGAGCAATGGCCCAGACGATTTTGGTCGTAGATGACAACGAGGCGAACCTGCGGCTCATCAACGCGGTGCTCAAGACGCGGGGTTATCACCTCCTGGAAGCGATGAGCGGCGAGGCCGCGCTCGAAACCCTGACCACCGAGCGGCCCGCATTGGTGCTGATGGACGTGCAGATGCCTGGCCTCTCCGGTATCGAGGTCGCGCGGACGATCCGGGCTATGCCGACGATGGCGGGCCTGCCGGTCATCGCGATCACCGCGATGGCGATGAAGGGGGATCGCGAAGAAATCCTCGCCGCCGGTTTCAACGACTATCTCGCCAAGCCCTACAAAATGGGCGAACTCCTTGGCCTCGTCTCTCGCTGGCTCCCAGCGGAGGACTAAAAAAGGGGCGAAACCGGGGAGAACCGCAGAGACGCAGAGGACGCAAAGAGGGAAGAAGATAGTATGGGAGATGGGCGAGAAGAGACGATTCAGTGATACTCGTCATATGCTCAATTATCTTCTCTTTCATTCCCTTCTTTACGTCCTCTGCGTTCTCTGCGTCTCTGCGGTTCAAGTGGTTTCTCTCTTCCCGGGTTCGATTTCAAGGAGGATTGAATGATGTATGAGCGGGAAGTGGCTGTGCTAACGGGGGTAGTGCGGGAGGCAGGGGAGACGATTGCGCGGCATTATGCGGAGGGCGCGCGGGTCTATACGAAGGCGGACAACAGCCCCGTCACGGATGCCGACCTTGCCGCCAATGCAATCCTCGTCGCGCGACTGACCGCCGCCTTCCCGGACGATGCGATTCTCTCTGAGGAGACGCAGCCGGATGCGGCGGTCAATGCGGCCGCACGCTGCTGGGTCATTGATCCGCTGGACGGCACAGCGCACTTCGTTGCCCGGCAGCCGACCTTCGCGGTAATGGTTGGGCTGGAAATCGGCGGTCGCCCGGTCGTCGGCGCGATCTACTATCCGATGACGGGCGAACAGTATGTCGCGGTGCATGGTGCAGGTGCGACAGTCACGCGCGGTGGGGAGACACTTCCGCTCCGCTTCGCGCCCGCGCCATTCGAGACGGCGCGCCTCGGCACGACACCCGGCTCCTTTCAGACGCTGACGACCGGCGCCCCGCGCTGGACGGGCGATCCCGCGCGCTTCACGCTCACCGGCCGGGGGTTCGGCTTCCGCCCGCAGGCGCTGGAAACGATGTTCGATGGCTATATCGGCATGATCGCGGACGGCCTCGCGTCCGGCGGCTACCCGTGGGACCTCTGCGCGACGGACCTGATCGTCCACGAAGCGGGTGGCCTGCTCACAACGGTCTTTGGCGAGACGTATCACTACGAGCGCGCCCACAAGCGACCCTACGGCGGCCTCGTTGCCGCGCGCGATGCGCACCTCCACGCAGCGATGATCGCACGCCTCACAATGAACGGCTAACCGTTGCGTCTCCGCCCCCTCGACCTTGACAAAAGCCTTATACTGAGTAAGGAATGTGTCCGTACACTTTCGGTAGGGCTGGGTTGGCATGTCCACACCGATGCTGGCGCTGATTGTCATGATCTTGTTCGTGATTGTCGGCGCGGGTAATGCCCTGTACTGGGGACGGCGCTGAGAGGGGAAGCGACATGACGCGTCAGGAGCGGATCGCTGGAACGCGGGCAACGCGGAATGCGACAGCGGGCATCAGTGTGCCGGAGATTGCTACAACATTGCAGGTGCCGGAGGCGGCGGTGCGCGCATATCTCGCCACGCAGACCTTTCGCGGCGTCCGGTTGACCTTCGTCCAGCGGCGAGAATCACGCCGCAATGCGCGCCAGTGGCGACAGTGGCCACTGAAAGGGATGTAGAAAGGCCATGGCAACACCAGTGGGGCCACGCGGGCAAATTCGCGACATCGAACGACACGAAGTGATACGGGAACGCGGTGCGGCCGCACCGGGCGTCAAGCGCGGGCTGAACACGCGCGGCTTGCGCTCGCTCAAGGAGGCGAACCGCCCGCCCCATCGCTTCAACGCGCCTTCGGCGATGCCGCTGACGCAGACGGGTTGGGCAGTCCTCCTCGCCGCCGTCATGCTCCTCGTACTGCTCGCTATCGTCGCGGCGCTCATTCTGCACTGATAATCGAACCCCCCCATCTCCTTCTGGCGCCAAGTACCGCAGGGATTTGCCCTGCGGTACGCGGCGTTCACAATGTGTCCGTGACGTTACTGTTTCAGGCCGAGTTGGTTGAAGAGATGCACCATCCGGTCGTGCGCCGTCTTCACCGCGTCCGGCACTTTTGTGCCCTTCTGGATGATCTCGCCCATCATGTCGGAAAGGATGTACTGACTCTGTACCGCGCTGTTCCCTGCGCTCGCCACCTGCGGGAAGGTGTAGCCCGTCTTGCTCTTGATCGGCAAGGGCGCCTGAATCAGTTGGCGCAGTGCGGGGAAGGAGGGATCGCCGTTCGTGTAGAACGGATCAGTATCCCAGATCTTCTTATATGACGGCTGATTCAGGCCGTTGGATGGCTTGGAGACGGTGAGGAATGTACTGGGAGCGATGAGGAACTTTGCCAGCTCCTTCGCCAGATCCGGGTTCTTGCCGTTCTTGAAGAGGGTAAAGTAGAAGTAGCCGGGTACCGCGATGATCTGGTCAGTACCGGGACCGACCACACCGGCCAAAACTGCCGTCTTGTCGTAGACCGGGTTCTTGTCCGCCTTGGATTGCGCGTAGAGCGTGTAGCCGTTCTGCGTGACGCCGATTGTCCCGGCCAGCCACGCCTCGTTGTTCGACGGATCAGTCCACCCCTCGACGCCGGGGGGCAGCATGTTCTTGTATTTCGGATTCGTGTGGATGTCGGCAAGGAACTGGATCGCGGCGACCGTCTCCGGCGAGTTGAAGACGACTTTCAGGCCATCGTTGCTATTGATCGCCCCGCCGTACGCCTCCAGGATGCTGATGACCTGGTAGT
>JALYUS010000223.1 GCA_030853625.1 Chloroflexota bacterium | reverse complement strand
ACAACTCGCCAACCGCCGCGATGAACGCCGCTGTCACGGGGCGGCGCGTCGTGATGCGCACGAGCAATGGGACGGTCGCACTCGCGCTCCTTGCCGCCGCGCCGCTCGTGCTCGTCGGATGCATTCGCAATGGCGCGGCAGTCATCAAGCAGGCAATCATCGAAGCGACCGCCCGGAATCTGGATGTCCTGATTGTCTGTGCGGGGCAGGAGCATGGGACGGTCTTCGCGCTCGATGATCTGCTCGCGGCGGGCTTCATGGTGGCGTGTGCATGGGAGAAGCATGGCCCGTGGGTCTTCCCGGATCAGCCCGATACCGCGCGGATGATTGACGAGTCCGCCCTTGCCGCACTGACGCTCTACCGCTCATTCGTCGGTGAGACAATCACGCCGGAGACCGAAACGTTCATGCATGCGCTCCTTCAGGGCGCTGGGCCGCGCTTCATCGCCACGACGGGCCGGCTCGACGATGTACGCTATTGCGCGACGCCGCATAGCAGCACGATCGTCCCGTGGGTGCAGCAGACGCCGGACGGCCCGGCAATCACCGGCGGGCCGCTGCGTTCAGTCCCCGAGACGACCGATTCGACCGCGTAGGAGGCCGCTCTTTTGGTGTTACGACCACGACACTTCGCCGTGCGCAGCCGACCATACCGCCGCTCACCGGGCGGCATCTGGCGGGCGCTGATCGCGGTTGGTATCATCGCCGCTGTCGGGTATGGCGTGTACACATTGATTGGGCAGGTCGGGCCGCATGGTGCGGGTCAGGTGGGGACCTTCATCGTCAAGGATGCCTATAGCGGCAACCCAGTCGCGGGCGCGGACGTGACCGTGATCCCGCTCATATGCCCGGATAGCGCGTGCAAACCGGCCGAGACGACGGCCCAGGGCGTCGTTGGGCGGCGGTTCGGTGCGAACGCGCGCGGCGAAGTGCATGCCCGGATCCTCGGTCAGCGCGTGGCGGTGGTGGTCTCGCGGCGCGAGTATGACGCGCAGCAACTCGAACTGCCCTGGCCACCCACGGAGCCAGCAACCCTCGTCCTGCGGCCCACCTGGGTCGCCGGGCGCATTACCACGCTCGGTCAGCCACTTGCCAATATCACCGTACAGGCGGTTCTGCCGGGCACGGAATCCGAAGCATCCGCGACGACCGATGGCGACGGACGCTATCGCCTGACGGGCGTGCCGGACGGCGCGAATTTAATTGTGGATGCGCCGAATATTAGTCGCAGTCCGCATCCAATCGAGCATCAGACAACGATGGACCTGACGCTTCACCCCGATGTGCTTACCGGCGTCGCGCGTGATCCGCAGGGGCGTCCGGTTTCCGGCGTGACCGTCGCGGTCGGCAGTGTCACCGCGCAAACGGATGCGGACGGCGCGTACCGGATCGAGGGCGTGGACGATGGCGTGGCGCTCGTTGTCAAGGGCGTTGGCTACTCGCCGCAAACAATTACGCGGGGTGCGAGTCTGACGCAGGACGTCACCCTCCAACCATTCGTTGCGAAGGGAATTTATATCCAAGCGCCTGCGGCGGCGGATCCGGCGCAACTCGACCATGTGATGAACCTGATCGCCACGAAGGATTTGAACGCGCTGGTCGTGGACCTCAAGGACAATAACGGCATCGTTTACTATGACTCGCATGTGCCGCTGGCCCGCGAGGTCGGCGCGGTGCAGCCGGTGTTGAACGTCCCGCAACTGGTGCAGACACTGCATGCGAAAAACGTCTACGCGATTGCGCGGATCGTCGTGATGGAAGACCCGATTGCGGCAACGAAGCGGCCCGATCTGGCGATCAAAGATGGGCGAACGGGGAAGCTCTGGCGGACATCCGCCGGGCAGGCGTGGCTGAATCCAACCAATCCGCAAGTCTGGCAGTACGTCAGCGATCTCGCGGTGGAGGCCGCCAATCTCGGTTTTGACGAGGTGCAGTTCGACTATGTGCGCTTTCCGTCCGATGGCAATCTGAATGTCGCGGAATATGGCGCCGGTTTCAACGGCGGCTCGCGGGAGCGCCGCGATGCCATCACGGGCTTTCTGAAGATGGCGCATGCGAAACTCGCGCCGACCCGCGCGCTGATGGGCGCGGACATTTTCGGGATCACCGCGTGGCAGAAAGACGACAACGGGATCGGCCAGCAGTTCGAGGACCTCGCCGCACTCGTGGATGTCATCTGCCCAATGGATTACCCGTCGCACTTCTCGCGCGGCTTCAATGGCTGGGATATTCCGAACAACTACCCGTACGACGTCGTGAAGCAGAGTCTGATCGAGCGCGAGCAGCGGGTACCCGGTGTCGCGAAGAAGACGCGCCCGTGGCTTCAGGCCTTCGACTACGGGCCGGGCACGAGCTACGGCACAGCACAGATTTACGCCCAGATTCAGGCATGCAACGAGATGCAGAGCAGCGGCTATCTGCTCTGGAATGTCACGAGCGCATACGATCCGGCCTGGCTCCCGCCAAAGCCAGCGCCCGCGTCTGCGGGGTAGCGGCGATAAATGTCACCGCCCGCCAGTGCCACGGCCCGCGAACGTTATGTTATGATGGACAGAGACGGAGCGAGACGTGGGCGGACGGGAGGTAGGATGGAGCGGCGCGAAGCAGGGGCGGGTGGTGAGATCGCGCGCGTGCTGTTTGCCGTGCTCCTGCTCGTCTTCGCGCTCGCGCAGGGGCCGGTGATCCAGGCGCTCTTTCCACTCGATGTGACGCCAAATCTCGTGCTCGTGCTTCTGACCCTTTGGGCGGGATACCACGGCCTGCGCGAGGGAATAGCGTGGGCATTCGCGGCGGGCATTCTGCTCGATCTCCTTCTATTCGCGCCGCTCGGCGCGCACGCCCTCGCCTTTATGGCGGTTATCCTGGCAATCGAGCCGGTGCGGCATATCATGTTCGGCGAGAACCATGCCTGGGCGCTTGTTGCGGTCTTCGTCGCCGCGCTCATCAGTCATTCCATTTTTCTGCTTGTGACGAATGCGGCGGGCCATCCGCTGCCTTTT
>JALYUS010000210.1 GCA_030853625.1 Chloroflexota bacterium | reverse complement strand
GATCTCCTCCGCCGTCAACGGTTCCAGCGGATGGCGAATAGCGTCAGCAATCACCTGTGGCTCTCGTGTACCAAGTTGGACGGTCATCGGTCGCCTCCTCAATTTGGTAGCGTCGGCTTGCCAGCCTCCAGCGTGCGCGAGCATCAATGACACAGACCATTTGTCACCGATGAAACAGTGATGCATTCTATCACCGACGAGGGGAAGGGCACGTCGCATAACCCTTGCATTATCTTCGTGTACAGGAGATACTGCGTGAATGAAGTGGGATATCGAGATCACCGATCAGTTCGCCAGTTGGTTCCGTACGCTTTCCGCGCGGGAACAGGAGGCGATCCGCGTCGCAGTCGCCTTTCTCGAAGAGCACGGGCCGGGACTCGGACGGCCATTCGTTGACACCGTGAGCGGATCGCGGCACCCAAACATGAAGGAGTTGCGACCAAAACCGGGCAATCTTCGGGTCTTATTCGCTTTTGATCCACGCCGAACAGCGATCATTCTCTGCGGTGGAGATAAAACCGATCGTTGGCAGACATTCTATGCGGTAATGGTGCCATATGCCGATGATCTCTATGATGGATACCTCAACGAGATTCGTAAGGAAGGTTTGATCGAATGAGAAGGAAATTCAGCGACTTGAGTGCCGAGATTGACGCCGATCCGGTGCGTCGTGCGCGGGTTGAATCGGGCAAGCGGGCGATGGAAACCGTACTCGCCCTGGCCGAACTCCGCAACGCGCGCGGTGTGACGCAGCAGGACGTTGCCGGGCGGATTAACTCCTCACAAGCGAACGTTTCCCGCATCGAACATGAGGAGGATGTCTACCTCTCAACACTGCGCGCATACATTGAAGCGCTTGGCGGCCACCTCGAAATGCGGGCAATCTTCCCTGATGGCGAAGTCATTGGCATTGCGCCGACACCAACGATAATAGTGGCTGCACCCGCATCATAGCGCTATCCTGTATCTCCCGGAACGAAACGAATCTGGGTACGGTATATTTATCGTGATTCCATGGCTCCGAGGAGGCGATGATGCGCGGGCAACGGCTGGTGGCGTTTCGACCGAATACGATGAAATTGGAGGCCTTCGATCTGCCGGACACGCCGCCACCGGGCCATCTGCTGGCGGAGACGACCTGCACGCTCATCAGCACCGGGACGGAACTGGCGAATTACACCGGCATCACCGTGGATCGCCGCGCGATGGGCGATGACTGGCGCGCGAAGCCGTATCGCCCGGGCTACTCATACGTCGGCATCGTGCGGGCGGTCGGCAGTGGTGTGGAAGGAATCGCGGTCGGTGATCGCGTCTGCGGACACGGTCCACATGCGTCGGTGGCGCTGCTTGCGCCCGAAAATGTCGCCGTCGTGCCGGAAGGCGTCACCGATGTGCAGGCGGCATTCGTCACGCTGCTGATTATTACGATGAACGCCGTGCGGCTGGCGAAGATTGAATTGGGCGACCGCGTCGCGGCGGTCGGGCTGGGGCTGATCGGCAATCTGGCCTTGCAGCAGGCGCGCGTCTGCGGCGGTATGCCGGTCGTCGGCACGGACCTGCTCGCCGCCCGCCGTACCTATGCCGAACAGGTTGGCCTCGCCGCGCTCGATCCGGCCGCGCCCGATTTCGGGGAGCGGATCGGCGCACTTGCCGACGCTGGGCGGTTCGATGTCGTCTTCGAGGCGACGGGTAGCCCTAGTGGGCTGCAACCGGCCTTGCACATGGCGGCGAAATACGCCCGCGTCGTCGCGCTTGGTAGCACGCGAGGCATTGTCGAGCAGTTCGACCTTTACGGCGATCTGCATGTGCCGGGTGTGACGATCATCGGCGCGCATATCATGACGCATCCCACCGAGGCCAATTTCGCCAATCGTTGGACAATGCAGGCGAATCGCGCGGTCGCCCTCCGCCTGCTCGCCGACCGCCGCGTACAGGTGGACGCGCTCATCAGCCATCGCGAACCGGCGGAACATGCGGCGGACCTCTTCGCATTGCTGGCCGAACGCCGCTCCGAGGCGATGGGCTGCATTCTGGACTGGATTGGCGCTATTGGCTGACCCGTAGTACGGCGGGCAGACCGATGAACCGGCCATAGCGCGCTACCGCGACTGCGAGCGCTGCTGCTTCGGTCGCACTGAGCGGTGCGAAGGGAGTCACTTCGACGATCACTGCACTCTTTGTGACCGTGCGCTTCCAGGTGCCGACGACCTGGCCATCAAGGACGATCGTGTGATTGAAGAGCACATTGCCCCGCGCGTCCAGGCGATCGGCGGGCAGCGCATCGAGTGCGGCGCGTCGGTCGGTGTAGCCGACGATGTATTCATCGTAATTCGGCAACAGATAGACGGTCGGCGATGGATCGCTCGCGATTGGTGCGGACGCGGCGAACCAATAGGTTCGGCCATCTACCACGTCGCGTATCAATTCCGATTCGATCATCGCGAGGCCGGCTTTCGCGTCGGCCATCGTCAATCCCGACCACCAGACGAAATCCTGCACGGTCGCCGGGCCATGGCTCGTCATGTAGCGCCGAGTGAGTTCGGCCAGGGCTTCGTCACGCGCGAGTGTTGCGACGCGAGGTGCCCGCTCATCGAGCAAGGCATAGGTGAATTGCTTGTCGCGCCGCGCGCCACTGCAAATAACGCCATCCAACTCGGCGTGCATCACGAGGGAGCCGAGCCGTAGATCATCGGTCGCGATACCGGCATGCTGGAGGACGGATGCGAGTTCGGCGCGGGTCAGGTGTGCGCCGCCCTGCAAGGCGTTTGCCAGCGCGGCGTTGCTGCGAGCGAAAGTGGTATCGTCGAGGGCGCGTTGCCGGTCATAGTAGGCGCTGGCCGCCTTAACGCGCGGAGCGGTGAGCGCCAGCAGCCAGCGAATATCGGCGGGAACAACGAAATGCCAGGTGGGGCGCATCACATGGGTACGAAGAATTGTCCCGTCGGAGAGCGCCTGGTCGAGGGCGGCGTCGGTGGCATCGCGCATCCGCTGGCCGACCGCCCATTTCGCCCCCGCATACTCCTGGGCCTGGACCGCGCCCAGCCATTGCACGACCGCACCGGGCGTCGCGAATTTCGCCCCCGCGATACGCTGAGTGTGCAGCCGCCGATGCGCAATCTCCCATCTCGTCATCATGACGAGAGTCTACCGCATCCCGACTCAACGCTGCGAATCCCACTGTGCCATCCGCCGCGCGGCTGTATACTGATGCTGGAAACCCGAGAACGAAATGGAAAGGGGCGACGAATGGATACGGGGGATCGCTTCGGAGACGCGCTTTCGTGCGACACCTCAGTCGTGGTCGGGAGTGCGACGTTCGATAGCTCAGTGATCTTCGCCAAAAACAGCGACCGCGCGGCGAACGAGTGCCAGCCGCTCTTCCACGCACCGCGCCAGCAGCACCCGGTGGGAGCGACCGCGCAATGCCAGTACATCGCTATCCCGCAGGCCGAAGAGACATGGGAAGTGATCGGCTCGCGCCCGTACTGGCTCTGGGGTTTCGAGATGGGCGTCAATGAGTGGGGCGTCACGATCGGCAATGAGGCGGTGCTCTCCCGCGAGCCGTATGAAGAGGCCGGGCTGATTGGCATGGACCTCGTGCGCCTCGGCCTAGAGCGTGGTCGGACCGCAAACCTCGCCGTGCGGATCATCGGCAACCTCGTCGAGCGGTACGGGCAGGGCGGTTCGTGCGAGGCGAGCGGCTTCCGTACCTACCACAACTCCTTTATCGTCGCCGACCCGACGGGCGCGTGGATTGTCGAAACGATGGGCCATCGCTGGGTCGCGAAGCGCGTGCGGGAACGAGCGGCGATTTCTAACCTCTACACAATCCGCGACGAATGGGACGCCTGCTCGCCCAGCGCGGTGCAGCACGCGCGGGAGCAGTGCTGGGGCGGCACGCCGTTCGACTTTGCCGCCGCCTATCAGAACCCGGAGGCGGATCTCCGCCCACGCGTCTGCCGCCTCGATCGCGCCCGTGCCGTCCTCGACGGCTACCGTGCGCCTGTCCGGGTGGAAGAGATGCAGGCGCTCCTGCGCGATCATTACGACGGCGACCTGCCAACCGGGCCGCAACCGCTCCCCTCGATCTGCATGCATGCCGCGCCCGGCCGCCCCGGCGAGACGGCCGCCGCGATGGTCTGCCATCTCCGCCCGGACCGGCATCGCGAACTCGCCGTCATCTGCTGGACGGCGTTTGGCTCGCCCTGTTTGAGCATCTTCCGGCCCGTCTATCCGTGTGCAGTTGGCCTGCCGCCGACCCTTGATCAAGGCGGGGCGACGTACGACTCCGCATCGCCGTGGTGGGTTTTCGAGCGGATGCAGCGGATCGTCGCCCAAGCGCCCGAACTCGCGCCAGTTGCCCGCGCCCGGTTACATGCTTTGGAAAGCGACTTCCGCGCCGAAGCGGACGACGCAGAGGCGGAGGCCGAGCGGTCGCTTATGCGCGGCGATCACGCGCGGGCAGTCGCGATCCTCCGTGCCCTCGTAGATTCAACCAGCGAGCGCGCTGTCACCCTTGCCTGCACACTTGGCAACGAACTGGCCGCACAGGCGAATGATATAGCAAACCCTACGATGGTCGCGGTATGGCGCCCTCTGAATGAGGGAGTTGGTCTGCACTCAATTGCCGGAGCGGTCACCGCCACGCGATAGGCCGTTCCTTTTCAGATGCTGCCCTTGAAGGTGTCGCAGGCGTTCATGTCGCCGCTCTTGTAGCCGGTGGAGAACCACTGCTGTCGCTGAACAGACGAGCCGTGCGTCCACGTTTCCGGGTTGATGCTCCCCTGAAACTCTTTCTGGATGCGATCATCGCCGACCGAGGCGGCGGCATTGAGGCCATCAGCGATGTTTGCATCCGTCAGTTGCGCGAGGTAGCCGGTCTGCGTCGCATGATTCGCCCAGACACCCGCGTAGCAGTCTGCCTGGAGTTCGGTGCGCACGGACGCACTCTGCGGCCCGGTGCGATCAGCGGCGGCGCGGTTCAGAATGCCGCCCTGCACGTCCTGCACATGATGGCCGTACTCGTGCGCGATGACGTACTCCTGCGCGAACGGGCCGCCTTGCGCCCCGAACTTCGTGTGTAGTTCATCGAAGAAGCCGAGGTCAATATAGACGGTCTTGTCGTTCGGGCAGTAGAACGGTCCGACGGCGGTCGTTGCCGCGCCACAGCCGGTCTGCGTCTGGCCGGTAAAAAGCGTCGTCGGCGCCAGTTGATAGCGCTGGCCGCGCTGCGCGAATGTATCCGTCCAATACTTCTGCACGCTATTGACAGTGCCAACGACGCGACAATCCGTCGCGTTGTTCGCGTCCGTGCCGGTCTTGCAATTCTGGGCAATATTGCCCGATCCCGGCGCTCCGGCGGGCGCTTGCGTCGCGACAACGCCGCTGCTGGAATTCGAGAGTGGATTGAAGCCGAGCAGCAACGAGAGGACGATCAGCACAATCGTGCCCGCCCCACCACCAATCGCGATTCCGCCGCCCCGGCCAAATCCGCCAAACCCGCCACCGCCGCCACGCTCATCGTTGACCTGTGAAGTATCTAACTGGGCATTCGGATCAAACATCTTGCACCCTCCGGATCATCCGTGTATCGGTACATACGCTGCAACACACCCGCACCCGTCGCGCGGCATAGGACAGAATGCAAGAATCATGCACAGCATTCTTCATCCTTCGGGGCAAACCGATTGAACCGAAGGCGCAAAGAACAGAAGGGGGAACAAGAGAATATACAGAACAGAAAGAACAACCCCCCGTTTTCTCTTTTTCCCTCTTTGGGTTCTCTGCGCTCTTTGCGCCTCTGCGATTCTCCCCGGTTTCTACCGCACGGTGGCGGGTTGCTCGACAACGAGCGGTTCGATGGACGGGATGATGCCGAGGCGGTCGAGGAGATCGTCGAGCTCCGCGTTCGTGATTTTGTCAATCGAGGGCGAGAAGCCGCGCGTGACGTTGGTCGTCAGCGCGCCACGCCGCCGCAGAATTTCCTTGCGGATCGCCAGCCCGACAACCG
>JALYUS010000206.1 GCA_030853625.1 Chloroflexota bacterium | reverse complement strand
GCGAGAATCCATGCGCACGGTGTTGCACGGATACTCTCTACCGGGTACAACGCCCGCAACTGTGGCGCGGTTTCTTTTGACACTCATCCATTCACCGTGATAGACTGGTCGGAGACCGGTCTTATTCATTGTGGAGGGAGATATGCAAACAGTCGGCGCGTATGAAGCGAAGACCCACCTTGGGCAATTGCTCGACGCCGTTGCATGTGGGGAGACGATTACGATCACAAAGCACGGCGTGCCGGTGGCGATGCTCGTCCCATCATCGGGGATGGTTCACCCTGATAGAGACACGATGATTGATGCGTGGTTGGAGGAGCGGAAGGGTATCACACTCGGTGATGATCTCTCGATCCGCGATATGATCGAGGAAGGGCGCCGGTGACGGATTTCGTCCTCGATACCTCTGTCACGATGGCATGGTGCTTCCTCGATCAAGAGACGCCAGAAACGCGCAATCTCTTTATGCGTATGCGTACCAGTACGGCGCTTGTCCCCATGATTTGGCCGCTTGAAGTAGCAAATGTCTTGCTCATTGGCGAGCGGCGGCAACGCCTGACACAGGCGCACGTCGCGCAATTTATCCAACTCCTGCGGACACTCGCGATTATCGTTGATTCGGGAGCGGCAAGAGATGCCCTCTGTCCGGTAGTGGGATTGGCACGCGAGCATAATCTTTCCTCATATGATGCGTCGTATCTGGAACTGGCGATGCGGCAGCGTCTTCCCCTGGCGACGCACGATGCGCGGCTGCGTGCCGCCGCCACGCGCGCCGGTGTGCGGCTGGTTTGATGGAACGCGTCAGTGTCATCATCGTCGGATGGCAGGTGCGGGACCTGCTACGCGGCTGCCTGACGAGCATCGCGGCGCATGAGGATCGCGACACGCTGGAAGTCTGGGTCATTGATAATCGCTCGACGGACGGCACGGCGGCGATGGTCGCGGCGGACTTCCCGTGGGTGCGGCTCGTGGCGCGCGACGACAACTCCGGTTTCGCGGCGGCGAATAATGTCGCGCTGCGGCAGGCGTCTGGCGATGTTTGCATCCTTCTCAATCCCGATACGGAATTGCACGACGCGGCGCTGACCGCGCTTGCGGCGTATCTCCGGGCGTATCCGACGGTCGGCGTCGTTGGGCCGCGCCTGCTCAATCCCGATGGTACGGTGCAATCGGCGGGATTCGCGCCGCCGAGCCTCTTTCAGGTCTGGTACGATCTCGTTCCCTGGCCGCGCCGTTTCTATGCGTCTCGCCTCAACGGACGTTACCCGGATGCGCCGACGGACCGGGCATACGCCGTCGGATTCCCCCTCGGGGCGTGCCTCGCAACGCGGCGGGATGTGCTCGATCGTGTCGGCCTTCTTGATGAGACATATGGGATGTACATGGAGGAACTCGACTTCTGCGCGCGTGTTCAGGCAGCGGGCTACGCGGTGCATATCCTCCCCACCGCCACGGTGACGCATCATGGTGGCCAGAGTACGCGCCAGGCTCCGGAGGCGATGTTCCTCGCTCTGTATCGGGCGCGGCATCGTTTCTACGCGCGCTATCGCCCGAACTGGTGGAATGTATGCGCCCGCTGGCTGACGCGGGTGGCGCTCATCGTTCGGTCCATACAGGCCTTCATCACGTTCCGTCGCGGAAAACTGCCGTGGGATGAGTGTCGCGCCCGCGCGCGTATCCATGGACGCGTATGGCGCTGCTGGAGCCGGGAATCGCACGACGATTATTAAAACATCGTTGACACGGGCGGATGATCGTGCGAACATATGAGTAGATGCTCATATGAAAGGGTGATAGCTATGATGCGATCCGTCTCAACACTCTCCGCACTCGACACCTGCGATATAGACCATGTCCACCCGGAAGGTGTGCGGCAGGCGCGGGCGGCATTACCGAATGCGGAGGCCGCGAGCGACCTCGCCGCGCTCTTCGGCGCGCTCGGTGATCCGACGCGCGTGCGCTTGCTCGCCGCGCTGGCTGCCGGGCCGCTCTGCGTCTGCGATCTCGCGGCGGCGCTTGGCATGACGCAGTCCGCCGTCTCGCACCAACTGCGCGTGCTGCGCGCGCTTGGGCTGGTGCGGGCGCGGCGCGAGGGGAAACTCGTCTGGTACACGCTCGATGATGACCATGTGCGTGCGCTGCTCGCGGTCGGCGCGGAGCATATCGGCCATCGGACCCCGGCGCGGCAGGAAAATGAAACGGAGCGAAGCGCGTGAAGACGGTGGACGCAACGCGGGCAATCTGCCAGATGCGCGTGACCGGGATGGACTGTGCCGACTGCGCGAAGACGGTCGAGCAATCGCTGCGCACGCTGCCCGGTGTGGCAGAGACGACGGTCAATTTCGTGCGCGGAACGGCAGACGTGACGTACGATCCGGCGCGCGCGGATCGTGAGACATTCACGCGCCGGATCACCGCGCTCGGCTATGGTGTGGAGACGCAGACAGTCGCCTCGCCTGACCATGAGGCGACGTGGACATTCGATGTGACGGGAATGGACTGTGGCGATTGCGCGAAGACGGTGCAGGCCGGGGTCGCACGGGTGCCCGGCGTGCAGGAAGCGCGCGTCAATTTCGCGGTTGGCACGCTGATCGTCACTGCCATCCCAACGGAAACGACGCCGGAGACAATCAGCCAAACGGTGGCGGAGGCGGGATACGGGGCGGCGCTGCGGGGCGTGCCCGTTGCACCGGCGGCAACATCGGGGTGGTGGCGGCAACGGCGGGTGCGCGAACTCGTGCTGGCCGCACTGCTCTGGCTGATTGGCTTCACCGTTGAGCGCGCCGGGATGCCGCGCCTCGCGAGCGCCGTGCCCTTTATCGCCGGGATGCTCATCGGTGGCTATCCAGTCGCGCGGGCGGGGTGGTTTGCGCTCCGGGCGCGGCGGGCGGACATGAACCTGCTGATGACCGTCGCGGCGGTCGGCGCGGTCGCCATCGGGCAGTGGGACGAAGGGGCATCGGTGCTGATCCTCTTCGGCATCGGCACGCTGCTGCAAGCGATGACCGTCGAGCGGACACGGCGGGCGATCGCCGGGTTGCTCGCGATCGCGCCCGCCGAGGCGAATGTGCTGCACGACGATCACGAGCATCGCGTGCCAGTCGCGCAGGTCAATGTCGGCGATGTCGTGCGCGTCCGGCCCGGCGAGCGGTTGCCGGTGGATGGGGTCGTCGTCGCCGGGCAATCGGCGGTGGATCAAGCGCCGATCACCGGCGAATCCGTGCCCGTCGAGGTACAGACAGGCGTCGGCGTTTTCGCGGGCAGCGTCAATGGCGAGGGAACGATTGCAGTGCGGGCGACGAAACCCGCGCGCGACACGACGCTTGCGCGCATCGTCGCGCTCGTCGAGGAGGCGCAGGCGTCCAAAGCGCCCGCGCAGGCATTCGTGGACCGCTTCGCCGCCATCTATACACCGCTCGTCATCCTCGGCGCGCTTCTCGTTGCGGTCGTACCGCCGTTGATCGTTGGGGGATGGAGCGGCTGGATCTACAAGGCGCTGGTGCTGCTTGTTGTCGCTTGCCCGTGCGCACTCGTCATCTCGACGCCCGTCGCATTGATGGCCGCGATTGGCGCGGCGTCGCGGCGCGGGGTGCTCTTCAAGGGCGGGGCCGCGCTCGAAGCGCTCGCGGCAGTACGGGCGGTCGCCCTCGACAAGACGGGTACACTCACCGTCGGTCGCCCAACGGTTGTTGCCGTCCATACCTGTGATGATGCGGCGGAACACGATGTCCTGCGTATTGCTGCCGCGCTGGAGCGACAGAGCGAGCATCCGTTGGCGCGCGCGGTTGTTGTGTACGGTCGCGAGCGAGACGTGCTGACCGCTGCCGTGGCGGACTATCGCGCGGCGCCGGGGCGCGGCGGGAATGGCGCCGTGGATGGCGTACCGGCGAGCGTCGGCAGCATGCGCTGGTTCACCGAACGCGGTCTCTGGCATCAGGCGGGCCACGAGGCGTATCTGAGCGAGGGGAACGCGGTTGTCTGCGTCGAGCGGGCGGGCCGGATGATTGGCCTCCTGACGCTGCGTGACGCCGTGCGGCCGGAGAGCGCGCGGGCAGTGGCCGATCTGCGATCGCTCGTCGAGCGGGTCGTGATGCTGACCGGGGACAATGCCCGCACCGCCGGGTTGATCGCCACCGCGACCGGCGTCACTGATGTGTACGCGGACCTGCTGCCCGCTGACAAGGCGGCGGCGGTGCGCGCCCTGGCGGTGGATGGGCCGGTCGCGATGGTCGGAGACGGCATCAACGACGCGCCTGCCCTCGCGACGGCCTCGGTCGGCGTGGCGATGGGCACGGCAGGTACGGATGTGGCAATCGAGGCGGCGGATGTCGCGCTGATGGGAGACGATCTCGGCCGCTTGCCGGACGCGATCCGCCTCGCGCGGCGGACGCTCGGCATCATCCGGCAGAACATTGCGGTGTCGCTGATCGTCAAAGCAGTCTTCCTTATCCTCACCTTCGCGGGTGTCACGAACCTCTGGCTCGCCGTCTTCGCGGACATGGGCATCTCGCTCCTCGTCACCGCGAACGCCCTCCGGGTGCTTCGGATGCCAGAAAAGGCCGACATCAATGGCGCATGAGCACGGACATGGCCATAGCCACGCACCGGCACGTTTCGGACGCGCCTTCGCTATCGGCGTCGCGCTCAACGCAACGTATGTCGTCCTCGAAGTCGTCTTCGGGCTTTTTGCTCACTCCATCACGCTCGTTGCCGACGCGGGGCATAATCTGGGCGATGTCCTCAGCCTCATCCTCGCGTGGGTCGCGAGTATTCTTGTCCGTCGCCCGCCCTCTGGGCGTCGGACGTATGGGTGGCGTCGCTCCTCGATCCTTACGGCCCTCATCAACGCCGTTCTCCTCCTTGTAACGATGGGCGGCATCGCCTGGGAGGCGATCCGTCGCTTCGGCACTACCGACAGGGTAGAAGGCAAGACGGTTATCTGGGTTGCCGCTGTCGGCATCCTCATCAACGGCGCGACGGCGCTGCTCTTCATGTCCGGTCGGAAAGGCGATCTCAACATTCGCGCCGCCTTCGTCCATATGGCGTCGGACGCCGGCCTCGCCGTCGGCGTCGTGATCGCCGGCAGTGCGATCCTGCTGACGGGCAAGGGGTGGATTGATCCGGTGACGAGCCTGATTATTGTCGCGATCGTGCTCTACGAGACGTGGGATCTGCTCCGCGATTCCGTTAATCTCGCGCTCGACGCGGTACCGGAAGCGATCAATCCCGGCGACGTTCGCGTGTATCTCGCGGGGCTACCGGACGTGCGTGCGGTCCATGATCTCCACATCTGGGCGATGAGCACGACCGAAACCGCGCTGACCGCGCATCTCATCGTCCCCGATGTGATGGATCACGATGGTCTCCTGGCGCAAACGTGTGAAGGCCTGCACGATACATTCGGCATCGAGCACGCCACCCTGCAAATTGAAACGGGCAACCCTGCCTATCCCTGCCATCGTGCGTCTGCGGATGTCGTCTGAAATGGGCAATGCGTGCTCTTGACCCGGTGGTACACCTGGGGCGCGAACAACCCTTTGAAGGGCATGCAGGATGGGAGGGTGGCAGATGGCAGCGATTGCCGCACAAGCGATATTATGTTGGTGCTCGTGGCTTCACATCACATCAACTCTTCGAGTGGCACGGTCAATGGTACACTGGGCGAGCACCGTCCTCCGACTGCCGGTAGCGCGGCGGCGCCCCATCCTGCGAAGGAGATTGTCACGATGCCGCATTATCGTCCGAGCGACGCGCAGGAGTCGCCCCGATTCGGTGGGATTCGTACCTTCGCGCGGCTGCCGCATGTGACGGACCTCGATGGCGTGGACGTGGCGATTGTCGGTATCCCATTCGACACCGCGACGACCTACCGCGTTGGCGCGCGGTTCGGCCCGGCGGCGGTGCGCGACAGCTCGGTGCTGCTCCGCCCCTACCATCCCTCGGTGGATGTGATGGTCTTTGAGGAACTCTCGTGCGTGGATTATGGCGATACATCGGTCGTCCCCGGCTACATCGAGGATGCCTACGCGCGGATCACGGCGGGCATCGCGCCGATCCTCGCGGCGGGCGCGATCCCGATCGGCATCGGCGGTGACCACTCGATCACGCTGGCCGAATTGCGGGCGGTGGCGGCGACGCACGGCCCCGTCGCACTCGTCCAGTTCGACGCGCATGGCGATACCTGGGATGAATACTTCGGGCGCAAATACAACCACGGCACGCCCTTTCGCCGCGCCGTTGAGGAGGGGTTGATTGACCCGCGCCGCTCCTTCCAGGCCGGAATGCGTGGCTCGCTCTACGGCCCGTCCGATTATCAGGACGCGCGCGACATGGGATTCACGCTCTGGCCGATGGAGGAAGTGCGGCGGCAGGGATGGGAGGCGACACACGCCGCGATCCATGCGGTTGTCGGTTCCGGCCCGGTCTTCCTGACGTATGATATTGACTTCGTGGACCCGACCTATGCCCCCGGCACCGGCACACCAGAAGTCGGTGGGCCAACGTCATGGGAAGCGCTTCTCGCGGTGCGCGGCCTCGCCGGGTTGGAAATCGTCGCGGCGGATTGTGTGGAAGTGCTGCCCGCCTTCGATCCGACACAGACAACGGCGATGCTCGCCGCCAATGTCATCTATGAAATGCTCGCCGTGATTGCCCGCAATCACAATCACAATCGCAATGGAAATCGAAACCGGAACCGAAAGGACGGCCCCCGCCGATGAGCACGATCACCATCCCCGATTTCACCGGGCAGGCTCCCCGCGCCTACCTGACGATCCATCCCGGCGAGGCAGACACGACGGAAGTCCTGCGCGGGCAATACATCCAGGTGACGGACCCGAATGGCGGGCAGACCGCGCCCCTCTGCGCCTTCCGGCTGGGCTATATGGAGGAATATCTCTCCACGAGCCAGACGATTGCCCACACGGGCAGCATCATGGTGCAGCAGGGCCAAACGCTCTCCTCGAACCTCGGCAATCCGATGCTTGCGGTCATCCAGGACGGCGTCGGGCGGCACGATCTGCTCTTGCCCGCTGATGACGCCCGCTTCTATGGCACGCGCGGCGTCACCGCCTCGCACCAGACGACGCGGGACGCGCTCGCCATTGCCCTCCAGAAGTACGATATTGGCTACGACCGCGTACCCGATCCGGTCAACCTCTTCCAGCACATCGGTTTCAAGGAACGCGGCGCATGGGAGTTCCGCCCGCCCCTCTCCGAGCGGGACGACAGCATCCTCTTCCGCGCCGAGATGGACCTCGTCATCTGTGTCGCCTCCAGCGCGGACGACATCACCGACCGCAACAACCACACGCTGACCGACATCGTCACGCGCGTCTATTTGGGATAAGATGAGTACAGAGTGACGAGTACTGAGTACTGAGTGCTCGTCGCCCATTCCTCAGGACTCAGTACTCGTCACTTTGTACGTACCCGGAGGGTCACATGGACGAGCAGGAAATGGATGTCTTCGAACACGACACGGATAGCGATCTCGATGCTGCGGGAGCGATGCCCAGTCGCGCGCGGGCGCGGCGCGCGCAGATGGACGACGCGCGCCGCCGTGCCTCCGCGCGGATGGACGAGGCGCAACGGCAGGCGATGGCGGTTCCGCGGAAGGTTGTTTCCGGGGCTGTCGGCGCCTTGCCGGTGCAGACGCGCGAGCACCTGCGGCAGGGCGCGCGGGAGAGTGTGCTGGCCGTGCAATCCTTCGTGGACGCGGTCAGTTCGGCGGGTTTGATGGCCGTGGATCGCCTCTTCGCGGACCCGCGCAGCCCACAGGAAACTGCCCAGCCGCGCCGCATTGTCATCGAGCGCGAGGAACCGCCTGCGGTGGTGTGAAGCCGGAGAAACTGATGCGAGAAAAAGGTGGGAGTAGGCTTTCCAGGCCGCTTCTCGCGCTGGCAGGCTAAGAGCCTACTCCCACCGAGAAATCTGAGTTATGCACGGATGTCAGCCCCATACCCTTGACGCGGGGCGGGTTTGGCGGTTCCATATCCGTATCGCCGCAACGGCGCGGCGATAATGCGGAAGGGTCAGAAAACCGTGATACAGGGTAAGCGTTTTGTCCTCTGGCTTGTTGGCGCGCTGCTCGTCGTTTCGATCCTCTTTATGATCGGCACCGCGACGCTGGCGCATACGAAGGCGGATGTCTGCCGGGGCTACTATGACCCGCAGCAGCAGGCAGCGTGCGCCGCGACCGCGACGATTGGGCCGCCGCCGGGGATCGTGAAGTATCACTGAGTAGACAGGAAGAAGTAGACGGTAGATGGTAGCCGGAATTCGTGAAGGGTGAGGGCACACATGGCAACGATGGAAAACGCGCATGCAATGATCGAGGAAATGCGCCAGGTGCGGCAGGCGCGGCTCTATCGCCCCGATCCGGTACCCGAAGATGTATTGACGGAACTGCTCGAACTCGCGCGCTGGACCGGTAGTTCACGCAATAGCCAACCGTGGCATTTCATCGTCGTGACAGACAAGGAGCATTTGCGGCAACTCAGCCAGTTGCGCACGCCGATCAACTGGATGGCCGATGCGCCGCTCGCCATCGTCATCGTGCTCAATGGCGCGAGCGCGATGGCTGAAGCGTACGACGAAGGCCGCGTTACCGAGCGGTTGCTCGTCGGAGCGCGCATTCTCGGCCTCGGCGGCGGCACCGCGTGGTTCGCCGCGCCTGAGGAAGAGCAGCGCGCGAAGGAGATTCTCGGCATTCCCGCCGAGCGAACGGCGCATTCCGCAGTGGTGATTGGCTACCCCACCACATTGAAAGATCATCGCCCAAACGCGAACATCCCCGGCCGCAAGCCACTCGCCGAAGTCGTCAGCCACGGCCAATTCGGCACATCGAACACCTAACCGCGAAGAAGGGATAGCGCACAGCGCGCGCGGAGACTACAGAGGGCACAGAGAAGAGAAAGAACGCTTTACTCTGTGCCCTCTGTATCCTTCGTGTCCTCTGTGCTCATTCTTTCTCGGCTTCGCAACGATTCTCTACTGACACACTCGGATGTTGGCGTCTAACTCCTGGAATTTCTGGAGAATATTGGCGTAGCCACGTTCGACATACCGGATGCCGCTGATTCGTGAGGTCCCTTCCGCGACGGCCGCCGCGATCAGGTAACTGAAGCCGGCGCGCAGGTCGGGGATCGTCATGTCGGCGGCACGTAGTGGCGTCGCGCCGCGGATGATGCAACTGTGCGCGTGGTCGCGGCTGCGAAAGCGGCAGGGTTTCTCACCGAGGCATTGGCGGAAGAGTTGGATTTCCGCTCCCATCCGCACGAGTTCCTCGGTGTAGCCGAATCGCTTCTCGTAAACCGTCTCGTGGACGACCGAGAGGCCGTCCACCTGCGTCATCAGCATAACGAAGGGCTGCTGCCAGTCGGTCATGAAGCCGGGATGCACATCGGTCTCCAGCGCGATCGGTTTCAGCGGATGGTCCGGGTAGAAGAAACGGATGCCGCCCGGCTTGACCTCGAACCCCGCGCCGACCTGCCGCAGTTTGTTGAGGAACGTCAGCATGTGGGCCTGCTCGGCCCCCTCGACGAGTACATCGCCGCCGGTGATGATGCCGGCAATCGCGAACGAGGCTGCCTCGATGCGATCGTTGATGATCGTATGCTCCGCGCCGTTCAGTCGCTGCACGCCCTCGACGACGATGGTACGATCCGTATCCATGAAGATGACCGCACCCATCTTCTGCAGGAGCATCACCTGATCCATGATTTCCGGCTCGACGGCGGCATTCTTAATCAGCGTCGTTCCCTCCGCCAGCACTGCCGCAAAGAGCGTGTTCTCGGTCGCGCCGACGCTCGGATACGGTAACTCGATCACCGCGCCCCGCAAGCGGTCGGCGACCGCGTAATAGCGACCGTCCTGAAAGACGATCTGCGCGCCGAGTTGTTCGAGGGCGCGGATGTGGAAATCTACCGGGCGCGTGCCGATGTCGTCCCCGCCGAGCATCGGGATGACCGCCTTGCCGTAGCGATGCAGGAGCGGCCCGAGGAGCAAAATCGGGATGCGATTCAGGCCGCTGAAGCCGAGCGGCACTTCGGGCGTCGCGACGACCGGAGTGTGCAGCCGCAGGCTGTTGCCCGCTACGGAATCCCATTCGTACGTCAGCCCGACGCTCGTGCAAACGTCTAGCGTCACGGCGATGTCACCAATATGCGGGACGTTGTGCAGAATGACCGGCTCGTCCGTCAGCAGGCTGGCAACGATCTCCTTGGTGGCGGCATTCTTGGCGCCGCTGATGCGCACCCGCCCTCTGAGCGGCTTGCCACCCTCGATCTCGTAATACGGCGTTTCGATAACGTTTACTCCCCTTTGTGAATGTCTGAAGACTGATTGAGAGCGGGCGCACGGCTATGCGCCCCTACCCAATTCTGTCTACTGACTACTGTCTACTCGTTCGTGTACTTCTGGTCTATCGTCATCAGCACCCAGTCATATTCAGTGCTGGCGACCGGCGTGCCGCAGAACTGGCAGACGGAGATATTGCCGAGTTCGAGCGGCGCGCCGCAGTTCGGGCAGTGACGGTCCAGGTAACTCGACTTCGTCGTCCTCGCCGTGCCGGAACGGGCGAAAGTCCAGTATTCGGTGTAGGGGCGTGGGTGGCGCCAGCCATCAATATCTTTGCCGGTGCGCGTGTCTATGTAGTAATCGGACGCAGAGGCATCAATGCGCGCGGTGATCACATCGCCGGTGCTGTTCTTCTCCACCTGCACGATCCGCACGCCGCTAATAACCATATCCTCCATGACATTGCGCCGGTTCAGCGCCCGATCACCTTCTTGTTGCATCGTCAGGCGATTCGCCTCACCCTCGCTGAGGAAGGGGAGCGCGGGCGACAGATCGCCCTTGACCCACGCGAGGTTGAGGATGTTGTAGGCCGTCTCAACGCGATCAACGAAGTGCGCCTGATCGAAGGCCGGGTCGCGCTGCTGGATGTCCGCCAGGCCCGCCGCGATCTGTGCATCGTCCTGCTGCCAACGCTGCACTTCGTCATCCCGCGTCGGCGGGGGCAGGTTGTCCACAGGCACCCCCGCAACCGAATCGCGTTCCGCCCTGTTCCGGGAGGAGCGAAGGACGAGCCAGATAATCAGGCAGATAATAACGACGACGATGATGAAGCCGAGCAGGCCGCCCCCGGAGCCGCCGCCATTCCCGCCGCCTCCACCGCCGCCGAAGAAGAAAAAGCCGCCGCGACCGCCGCTACTCGTGCTGCTCCCGCCGCTTCCGCTGCTGCTCCGGCTCGAGCCGCTACTGCTGCGCGATGATCCGCTACTCGACCGCCCGACGCTGCTGTGGCTGCCGCCGCCCGGTCGCGCGTCCACGAATACCGGTGTCGCGATCCATACCAGCATGCCCAGGAGGAGCATGATCTGTAGCAAAAACCGTCGTCGTTGCATCGGGTCCTTTCACCATACCATTCCAGGTGCGCTGCCGCATCCGCATCCGTCGGCGGACGTGCGCGTCTATTCTCGCACAAAAGATACGCAAATTGCCCGTGGGGTGTTCCGCCTTCCGCCATCAGGGCGTCTGCATTCTCGGCGATAGCTGGGGAACCTCATCCCCGACTCCTCTCCATTGCGATGGAGAGAGAAGCGACCTTCAAGAGAGCAGGATGTTCGGGGAATGCCACGACGCTGCACATGAGTCACCCCTCTCCATTGCGATGGAGAGGGGCAGGGGGTGAGGTTCTTTGACGATGCCCGGCTCCGGCCACTACGGCAGGGCGATGCCGATGGCATGGGCTTTCACTGCCCCGGTCGCCTGTGCCGCACTCTGCAACTGCCCGCAGGTGATCGTCACCAGGTTCGCCC
>JALYUS010000179.1 GCA_030853625.1 Chloroflexota bacterium | reverse complement strand
TAGGAGAACCAGGCATGCAGGCTTTCGTCGTGATGGAGTGCGCGGCTACCGAGATCCCAGAAGCGGGTGAGTACGGCGCCAATGAACAGTGCGAGCCAGGCGCATTGCTCGATGGTCATCGTGCGCGTCATCTGGCCGAAGCGTGCCAGAGTTTCGCGCGGCGTCGGTGCGGCGGATGGGGCGGAGTCCAAGCTCAGTTCGAGTGCAACCACAGTGCGTTTCTCCAAAACGATAGACGGTGTACCCCTGTCACACGAAGAAACCGCCGGGCCACAGATTTTGCCGCACGCGGCCCCGGTCGGTCTGCCACCGCTAGTATGCCGATACAGCATGCCAATCGTCAAACGCCGGTCTGTACCGGCCTCTGGAACGGTATACGCAGATACATCGGTGTCGGCTCACTGGCGCGACCGTTGTAAGATGAACGTACGTGCGCGCGGCAATGTTCCATGCCGGGGAATCCTAACCCCCCAACCCCCTTCCCTCCGAGGGAAGGGGGAGCGAGCCTTTATGAGGTCCGGGTATTCGAGGAACGCCTCGGTAGTGCGGAGAGTCACCCCTTCCCCTGCGAGGGAAGGGGCCGGGGGTTAGGATTCCCCGACAGCGAGAACGCATACGCCCTGCGTCCGTACGAGAGATTGGTTGTGTGTGGGATCACGTTTCATGATCGTGAAACGTCGAGCCCTTCTTGCGCCAGAGCGTCATCGCGTCACGGCGACGGGATGTCGTATGGGAGTGTGAGGGTGAAGGCGCTGCCCTCACCGACGCGCGATTCCACCCTCATCTCGCCGCCGTGCGCCTCGATCAGGGACTTACTGATCGGTAGCCCCAAACCCATCCCCCGTCGGCTGCCACTGATCGCATTCTCCGCCCGATAGAACGGTTCGAAGATGTGCGGCAGCGCCTCCGGAGGGATACCAATACCGTGGTCCGCGACGACGATGCGCACCGACGCTCCCGCATCGGTGACATGGACACGGATCTCGCCGCTCTCGCTGTACTTGATCCCGTTCAGGAGCAGATTGCTCAGTACCTGCGCCACGCGATCGGCGTCCCATCGCGCGGGTGGAAGCGCGTCCGGTATCTCGACCGTGATCGTGTGCGTCTCCGTCGTTGCCTGCGCCTGCTCCACGGCGGCAAAGACGAGCGATCGCACATCCACGGGGCCGGGCGCGACCGCGAGCGCCCCGAGCCGCGCGCGCACTGTTTCGCGCAGATCAATGGTGAGACGATCGAGGCGTTGCGCCTGGGCGATGATCGTCTCCATCGCTTTGGCGTCGTAGCGCTCCCGCCGCTTCATCAGTTGTGCATAGCCCATCAGTGAGGTGATCGGGTTGCGCAACTCGTGCGCCACCATCGCGATGAACTGCTGCCGCTCTTCCTCCGCCCGCGCGCGTAATTGTACCTGCTCGCTCACTTCCGTCGCGACGACGATCACGCCGCGAATCTCCCCGCTCGGCCCGTGGACTGGCGCGTAAACGAGATTAAAGTAGACGAGGTCATGTCGCCCTTCACGGTCGAGCCTCACGGGGAGTTCGGACCCAACAAACGGTACGCCAGTCGCGAGCACACCATCGAGTAGCGCCTCGAAGCCCTGGCCGGTTGCCTCTGGCAGTGACTCGAAGATCGGCTTGCCGAGTACCTGTTCCAGCGTGCGTCCCCAGAGGTCGCAGACGCGCGGGTTGGCGAACTCGACGATGTGCTCTGGCCCGCGGAAGACCCCAATGCCGACCGGCGCCTGGAGTAGCGTGGCATAGATGCGCTCGCGCTCGCGCTCTGCCTCCGCTCGCGCCACCTGCTCGGCGCGCACACGCTCCTGCCGCAGCCGCGCCATCGCCAGCGACGCGGCGACCCGCGCCTGCAACTCACGTGCGGAGAAGGGCTTGACGAGGTAGCCATCCGCCCCCGCCGCGATCCCCTCGATCGCCGACTCCTCCCCAGCGCGGGCGGAAAGGAAGATCACGGGGATGTCTCGCGTGCGTGGGTCGGCGCGTAGCGCGCGGAGCAACGCGAACCCATCCATCTGTGGCATCATCACGTCGGTGAGAATCACATCCGGCGGGCGTTCCCGCGCCGCAGCCAGCGCCGCCGCCCCATCGGCGACGGTCTCGATAGCGTAGTTGTCCCGCAGGAGCCGCCGCGCGTACGCCCGCATGTCCGCATTGTCGTCGGCGAGGAGGATGCGCGCCCCGGCGAGCATCTCGATCGGGGCGCCGCTCCCCGCGTTCCTCCATGCCGCTTCAGCGCCGTCCTCAGATGCAGCGTCGCGATCCGCCCCGTCGGGCAACCAGCGCAACGCCTCTTCGACGTACGGGGCAGCGCTATCGGCGGCGGTGGAATCGGTCGGCCCGGTGGCGATCCGATTGGCGGGCAGATGTGCCGTGCCGGTTGGGATCGCGACGGTGAATGTCGTCCCTTCGCCAATCGCGCTCGTTGCGGAGACATCGCCGCCGTGCAGCCGGACGATCTCCTGCACGAGCGCCAGACCGATCCCCGATCCCTCGAAGGTGCGGGCGCGCGCGCCTCGCACGCGGTGGAACCGCTCGAAGAGGTGCGGCGCCTCCTCCGGCGGGATGCCCGTCCCGGTGTCGGCGACGGTCAGGACAACGCGGTTTCCGTCGGTGCGTAGCCGTACGGTGATCGCGCCATCGAAGGTGAACTTGAGGGCGTTGGAGAGGAGATTGAGAACGATTTTCTCCCACATCACGCGATCCACGTGGACGGGCGCGGGCAGCGGCGGGCAATCAACGGTGAGGCGCAGCCCGGCGCGCTCGATTGCCGATCGGAAGAGTCCCGCGAGCTCCCGGGTAAACGTCGCGAGATCGGTCGGCTCGTACGACGCCTCAGCCCGACCCGCCTCGATGCGGGAGAAGTCGAGCAGGCTGTTGACGAGCCGTTGCAGGCGCACGCCGTTGCGCTGCGCGATCTCCAATCGCTCTCGTTGCGTTGGCGCCAGCGCATCCTGCGTGTCGTTGAGTGCGTCCACGATGGGGCCGAGGATCAGCGTGAGGGGCGTGCGAAACTCGTGGCTGATGTTGCTGAAGAACGCAGTCTTGGCGCGGTCGAGTTCGGCGAGCGCTTCCGCGCGCTGGCGCTCCTCCTCGTATGCCTGTGCGTTGCCGATCGCGGTCGCAATCTGGCCCGCGACAAGGCCACAGAATGCCCCGTATGACTCATCGAGGGCACGCCGGGGGCTGATTCCCACGATGAGCAGGCCGGTCAGTTGCTCCTGCGTGCGAGACGGGATGGGCAGGATGAGCGCGGTGCGCGGCGGCGCATCCCATGGACCACCGGGCAGCGCGCTGAAACGGTGCGCAAGATCGTCGAGCCGCACAGCCTCATTGGTGGTGGCGACCCGCGCGATCGGCCAGCCGACATCACTCGATTCGCCATTGAGCGGAATAACCGCCGGGCTGGTGGGAGTGTCGGCGGCGAGGTGCGCGGCAGAGGCGAGTCGGGCCGTTGCCCCGTCCGCGTCGAGCAGATAGAGGAGTACAAACGGGATGTCCGTAGGGTTCTCGGCGAGCATCTCCACGGCTCGACGGCAGGCATCCGCCGCCGTCCGTGCCTCCGCTGCCGCACCCGCAAGTGCGCGGAGGGTACGCAGCCGCCGCTCCGCGAGCACGCGCTCGGTCGTCTCAGTCACCGCCGTGAAGACGCCGCCAATGCCACCGCTCTCATCGCGGATTGGGCTGTACGAGAAGGTGAAGTAACACTCCTCCACGTAGCCGTTGCGGTCGAGGAGCAGGAGTTGATCTTCTGACCATGTCGCCTCGCCCTGTGCAAGCACGCTGGAGAGCATCGGCCCGATGACGTTCCAGATTTCCGGCCAGCATTGCCGGCCGCGTTGCCCCATCGCCGCAGGATGTTTCGTGCCGATAATCGGGCGATACGCATCGTTGTAGAGCATGACGAGGTCCGGCCCCCACCAGATCAGCATTGGGAAGCGCGAGGCGAGACAGATACTGATAGCGGTCCGCAGACTCTGCGGCCAGTCGCCGACGGGGCCGAGCGGTGTGGCGGACCAGTCGAGCGCCTGCATCAAGGCACCCATCTCGCTATCACCCGCGAACACCGCATCAGTCGCGGAACGCTGGGAGTCCTCATTGATCGCCATCGCACACCCTCGCATCGGATTCTCTACTGCCGAACGATCAGACCGCAGCGAAGTATACATGAAGGGCTTTGCGTGATGCATTCGCGGGATGCTGAATTCGCTGCCCGAACTGATGTGGTACCCTGTACGATGCGCTGGCGGCGGGGTGCCGCCGGCAAGTGGAAAAGGGGACTTGGTGTGACGAACTACCGCGTCGGCGTCGTCGGCGGGACGGGGATACTGGGGACCGAACTGCTCCGCATCCTCGAACAGCGCCGCTTCCCGATTCGTACCCTGAATATCTACGCATCGGATCGCTCGATCGGGCAGCGCCTGCCCTTCGGCGAGGGCGAAATCACCGTCGAACGACCGCTGCCCGGCGCGTTTAAGCATCTCGATCTCGTCTTTCTCGCGTCCGGGCGGGAGACGAACGCGCAGGTGCTCCCGCACGCGCGCAATGCCGGATGCATGGTCATCAACGTCACCGGGCGCGAGAATACGAGCGAAACGACGCCACTTATTGTGCCGGAAGTCAATGAGGAAATATTGGCGAACGGCGCGCGGATCGTCGCCTGCCCACACGATCTCACGATCCAACTCTGCCTTGTCCTCGCGCCGCTGCACCGCCTCAATCCGGTGCGGCGCGTCACGGTGACGGCGCTCTGCGCGGTCGGCTCGGCGGGCGCGGGAGCGATCCGCGAATTGACGGACGAGACACAGGCAGTCTTGCAGGGGAAGGAGCCAGTCGCGCATATCTTCGCCCACCTGATTGCCTTTAACCTCCTGCCGGAAGTCAACGTTTTCCACGCGGACGGCTACTCGCGGGAGGAATGGCTGCTCGCGCAGGAGACGAAGCAAGTGCTCCGCGCGCCGGAACTGCGTCTCTCCGCGACCGCCGTGCGCGCGCCCGTCTATCAGGCGCACACGCAGAATGTGCATGCCGAGTTCTCGCGCCTTCTCAGCGCGGACGACGCCCGCCGCGTGCTCGGCAAATCGCCAGGCATCCGCGTGCAGGACGATCCGGCGGTCAGTCTCTACCCGCACCCGGTCGGCGTCGCAGGGCAGGATAGCGTTGCGGTTGGCCGCATCCGGGAAGATAGCAGCAACCCGTATGGCCTCGTCTTCTGGTCCGCGATGGATCACTTGCGCAAAGGCTCCGCCCTGAACGCCGTCCAGATCGCTGAAGCCCTCGCGCACCGCGACATCATCTGAAAATGTAGCGCAGAGAACACAGAGAACACAGAGAGGAATATAAGAGGACGAATGAATCCAAATCAAATTTTCTCTGTGCCCTCTGCTCCTCTGCGCTCTCTGCGTTAAATCCCGGAAGGACTGATACATGAGTGAGCAGCGGGTGGAGTTGGATCGGCCGGCGACGTATGGGGCGGTGGATACGCAGGGGATGGCGGGGCATCTCGCGGCGATGCCGGACCAGGTGCGAGCGGCGTGGGAGCGCACGCGGTACGTAGACCTGCCAGACAAGCATGCGGACATCTTCAGTTTCATCGTCATCGGCAACGGCGGTGCGGCGCTCGCGGGGGATCTGTTGCGGGGGCTTGTCGCGCATACGGCGCAGATTCCGGTCGTCGTCGTGCGCGGGTATGCTGTGCCTGCATTCGTCGGGCCGGATAGCATCGCGATCGCCGTCTCGCATTCCGGCAATACGGAGGAGACGCTCGCGGCGTTCGAGGAAGCGATTGATCGCGGCGTCAAGCCCGTCATCGTCACGACCGGCGGTAAACTGGAAGCGCTGGCGACGACCCATCGCGCCCCGCTCGTTACCTATACCACCGAGACCGCGCCGCGCGATGCGCTTGCCGCGATGTTCACCGCACTTATCGCTATCGCGCACGCCGTCCATGTCGTCGGCGATGTGGGTGCGGAGATGGACGAGGCGATCGCGCTCCTGGAAGAGCAGCGCAATGCGTTTCGCCCGGATGTCCCCGAAAACGAGAACCCGGCAAAGCAGATGGCGCGCGCTCTGGCGGGCAGGATTCCGGCGATCTACGCGGGGACGATGCTCGAATCCGTCGCGCGGGCGTGGAAAGCGAAACTGAACGGCTACGCGAAGACGACCGCGCTGTACGACGTGCTCCCAGAGGTCAATCATACTTCCACAGTCGGGTATCAATTTCCCGCGCACCTCGCGGAACACCTCGCGGTCGTGCAGGTGCGCTCATCGTATGACCATCCGCGCGTGCGAGCGCACTGGCAGGTGACGACCGATTTGCTCGACCGGCGCGGTATCCCGTACAACATCGTGGAGGCGAAGGGGCGCGGTCGCCTTGCGCAGGTCCTCTGGACGCTTGCCTTCGCCGACTGGGCTGCCTACTATCTCGCTCTCCTCAACGGCGTTGATCCCACTGCCGAGGAAGCCATCACCTACATGAAGCAGCAACTGGCCTAATCCCCTGTGGTATCCTGCCGCTACATAGTCGTTTCACATCATGAAGGGGGAGAACACAATGCAGACCGAGAGGCGCGAGAAGTTGCGGGAGCAGGTCGCTACGGCGATTGACGAGCACGGGCCGGGGATCATCAACATTTCCGACCAGATTCACAAGAAGCCGGAGATCGGCTATCAGGAGCGATTTGCTTCGCAGTTGCTCGCGGACCAACTGCGCAAGGAAGGCTTCACGGTCGAGAAACCATTGGGTGGGTTGGAAACCGCCTTCCGAGCGACCAAGCATGGCAAGGGACCGGGGCCGACGGTCGCCGTGCTCGCTGAGTACGACGCGCTGCCGAATCTTGGGCACGGCTGCGGGCACAACCTGATCGGCGCGTCCGGTCTGGCTGCCGCCATTGGCCTCGGGCAGATCATGGACCAGATTGACGGCACATTCCAGATCATCGGCACACCCGCCGAAGAGGGCGGCGGCGGCAAGGTGAAACTGATTGATGCGGGCGTCTTTGACGATGTGGACGCCGCCTTGATGGTCCACCATGCTGGGCCGTTCACCGGCTCCGCGACGCAGTATCCCGGTGGCACTTGCCTGGCGGTCTCGCACATAGACTTCGAGTTTCACGGCAAACCCGCGCACGCGGCGGGCGACCCGTACAATGGTGCGAACGCCCTCAACGGCGTGATC
Source organism: Chloroflexota bacterium (assembly GCA_030853625.1). Taxonomy (GTDB): domain Bacteria; phylum Chloroflexota; class Chloroflexia; order Thermomicrobiales; family JALYUS01; genus JALYUS01. Next base: position 9,861 of record JALYUS010000179.1, on the reverse strand, counting down.
AAACTCTTCACCGGCATTGATGCGATGCGTCAGCACATCAAGGAGGACGCGCGTATCCACGGCATCATCACCCACGGCGGCGACGCGCCGAATGTCGTGCCGCACTACGCCGCCGCCAAGTTCTTCGTCCGCGCCGCCGACCGCGAGTATCTGAAAGTGCTTGAAGACAAGGTGCGCCGGATCGCTGAGGGCGCGGCGATGCTCACGGAGACGACGGTAGAGATACGGCATGCCGAACCCACCTGCTACGACATGCGCCCGTCGTACGTCATCGGTCGCATCTACGAGGAGAACATGCGCAAGGCCGGCATGGAGGTCAACGCGCGCGATCAGGGGCGGCGTGGCCCCTACTCGACGGACTTCGGCAACGTCTCGTACGTCGTCCCTTCCGTCACCGGCTCATTCGCGATCAGCCACGGGATGATTCCCGGCCACTCGCAGCAGGTCGTGGATGCCTCCTGCTCCGAGTTCGGCTACGAGCAACTGCTGAAAGTCTCCACCGCGATGGCCCTCACCGCCTTCGATCTCCTCACTGATCCCGAGTTGGTCGCCGCCGCCAAGAATGAGCACGCGCACTGGACAGAATTGTACGAGGGCAGGAAGTAGTCGAATACATCCGTGATTGAGGTGAGAGGGCGCATAGCATGCGCCCTCCCAGACGAAATTTCATCGTAGCATGTGTGGGCAATGAAAGAGGGCAAAGAGAAGATGGCGGAAGCGGCGCTGCGCGACAAGGTCTTGCGGGCGATTGACGACGCGACGGGCGACATCCTCGCGGTGAGCAGGTTTATCCACGCGCATCCGGAAATCGCGATGCACGAGGTGGAGTCCGCGCAGGCAGTTGCGGCGATGCTGGAACAGTACGGTTTCGCGGCCCAGCGCGGCATCGCCGGATTGCCGACCGCCTTCCGCGCGGAAAAGGGGCAGGGTGCGCCCCGCATCGCCTTCCTCTCCGAGTACGACGCGCTCCCCGGCCTCGGACACGCCTGCGGACACAACCTGATCGCCTGTGCCGGGATGGGCGCGGGAATCGGTCTTGCCGCCGCGCTGGACGATCTCGCGGGGACGGTCGTCGTCTTCGGCACGCCCGCCGAAGAAGCGGTCGGTGGGAAGGTGATTATGGCGCGGCATGGCGCCTTCGACGATATAGATGCCGCGATGGGCGCGCACCCCGGCACGAACGAAGCGACTGTCCCGACCGAGCCGGGCAGCGGCCTGTCGCTCGCCGTCGCGACCGTCGTGATGGAATTTCATGGTCGCGCCGCGCATGCCGCCGCCGATCCCTACAACGGCGTCAATGCGCTGAATGCGGTAATCGAGACCTTCAACGGAATTAATGCGCTCCGGCAGCATGTCACACCGGATGCACGCATCCACGGCATCATCACCCACGGCGGTGACGCGCCGAATATCGTGCCGGAGTACGCCCGCGCCGTCTTTTATGTCCGCGCGGCGACCGTGCGGGCGATGGAGCAACTCGTCGCGAAGGTGAAGCGGGTCGCGGAGGGCGCGGGGGAAATGACGGGCGCACGCCTCGCGTGGAGCCGCCCGGAAGAGCCATACACGGAGATGGTGACGAACTACACGCTCGCGCGCCGTGTCCGCCGTCACTTCGACGATCTTGGCCTCCACATGCCGCATCCGCGCCTCGGCGAAGCGCTTGGCAGCACCGATTGGGGCAATGTCTCGTATCTTGTACCGTCGGTGGAGACGGGCTTCCCGATCACGGAGCAGGTCATCCCGTGGCATTCGGCGCAGGTCGTCGCGGCAGCGGACAGCGATCTCGGCTACCGGAATATGCTCCTCGCCGCCAGGGCGATGGCTCTCGCGGGGTTGGATCTGCTCATGGATGGCAGCCTCCTGCGCACCGTCAAGGAGGAACACCGCCGCGCCCTCTCCGAGCGGCAGGGTGACCGCGCGGCGCGGTGATGTACTGAGGCGCTACCGCGCGTGCTATGATGAAGTCGTATACAGTTTTCATTCGCAGGCGAGCGCATGTAACGGAGTACGGTTATGGAAGCGATAATGCGAGCAATCGAGGCGACTGGGACAATTGACGAGCACGGAGCGTTGCATCTGGATCAGCCGATGACGACGGTCGGGCCGGGTCCGTGTATTGCTCCTGATGGCGGACGACATGGATATTGATGAGCAGGAATGGCTGCGGACAGCGGCGCGGAATCCGGCGTTCGATTTCCTGAACGATCCTGCCGAGGATATTTATACCCGCGATGACGGGCAACCTTTCCATGGTGAAGGGTAACGTCGTTCTTGTGCCGTTCCCGTTTGATGATCTTCCGACAACGAAGGTGTGACCAGCGGGCTGCTTGACAGATCTGGTCGGATTGCATCGCCTCATGACACTTTCGACAACAATAATTGTGCGCGAACTCGGTGCGCTTCCTGTCGCAACAATCAGCATGTCATCACTGCATTGCGTCGCCTCTTCACGATATCGTGAGACATTTCCGCAATCGCCGCTGGCGGATGGGCAATATTCGCTCCCGCTCTGGTGATGAACTGATTTCCCCTCCGGTGCGTACGCCTTGATGAGCGGGTATCACTCCGCATCCGTCAAGGAGTCTTCAATGCAAACTATCTACACAGTCTGGGATCGTGCGGACCGCGCCCTGCAACGCTGGCTGATCCGCCACAGCATCAGATTCTTGCGTATTGCCCTCGGTGCCGTCTTTCTCGGCTTCGGCGTGCTCAAGTTTTTCCCCAATCTCAGCCCCGCGCAGAGTCTGGCGGAACGCACGCTGCATCGGCTCACCTTCGGGCTTGCTCCTACGCATGTGGGCATTGTGCTGATTGCCCTCATGGAGTGCGTCATCGGTCTCATTTTCGTGACGGGCAAGGGGCTGCGCGTCGGAGTCTGGCTCTTGTGTTTGGAGATGATCGGTGTCCTTTCACCCCTCATCCTCTTCCCCGGCGAGATGTTCAGCGGCCCCCATCACGCGCCCTCACTGGAGGGACAGTACGTCATCAAAGACGTGATATTGATTGGTGCCGGCTTGGTCATCGCTGCGACGCTGAACGGCGGGCGGCTCGCCACAAGCCGAAAGAGCATACCGCAGGCGACGTCTGCTGCCACCATGCGGCCTGCGGTTGACGAGAGATCGAGAGCACAAGCACGCGCGCAGTAACCCCGCGCTCATATCGTTTCACGATGAGGATGGCGTGATGTATGCGTTGGCGCGGTGTTCGGGCAGGTCCAGACAACGCGGCAAGGCGATTGTGAGAGATCAGGAAAAGAGAACACTCCCGGCGATGCCGTCAATGATCGGCCCCCATTCGGTGGCGAAGTTGGGGGCGGGGGCGGTCGCGCTGATAAACCAGGTCGTGTCGCTCCCCGGCGGCTGGACGACGACCTGCTCGGAGACGACCGGGACACCTTGCGTGTAAGAGACGACGAGCCGGACCGCTTCCAATCCACTCGGGCTACCGAGATGCACACGATCAATGGATCGCACCGTGATGTCCGTTGCGCCCCGCCCGGTCGTTTGCGAGGCGAGCGTTTGCAGGTAGTTCGCCGCGTTGTCACCGGAGAGGAGATCGAGTTGCACCGGCAGGCCGTTGAAGGCGATGCGCGGCACATTTGGGTCGGTCGGTGACGCGCCCTTCGGGGTGAACTGCGCGGCGCTTGCCGTTGTCTGCGCGTCCCAGTTGTCCGGGTAGCGGAGCGTGGCTTTTTTATCGGTGGTTGTGAAGGTCTGGCCACCTGGGAGTGGTTGCAGCACTATGCCCGTCGTCACTGTCGGCACCGGGATCGTCGCCGGAATAACGCCGAGCGGAGGCGGTGTCAGCGCACTGCTCGGCGGATTGCTCGCACTGTTCGCGGTCTGGCCGATCGGGATGGGAATGATCGCGCTGCCGGTGCGGATGTGGATCGGGTCTATCGTCGGCGGAGGCGTGGTCGTTGGGCGCGCGGTCGGCAGCGCCGTGGGCGAACTGCCACCACAGCCAACGAGCACGGCGATACCGAGTATGACCGCGAACAAACGGCGCGTGGGTGGGCAAAAAATGGTCCATCGCACATTAATCACCGGGTGATATGCCCGCGAGCGCCTTCGCGAGCCGTTTCCGCCCGCCGAGTAGCCCCCGCACCGTCATCAGCGCCACGACGCCAAGCGCGACACCGAACCAGAGTGTGCAGAAGCGGATTAAGAGTGTGGCGGCCACGGCGACATCATGCGTCATCAACGGGGCGGTGACGAGGGCAAGGAGCATCGCGGTCATGCCGATCTCCGCCGCGCCGAGGCCGCCGGGCAAGAGCGAGATCGAGCCGATCAGCGTCGAGGCGGCGAGCACGAACATCGCCGTCAGAAAGAGCCGGGGCGTGCCGACAAACCCCAACCCGACGAGAACGAGAAAGAACGCGACGCACTCTCCGAGCCAGGAAATGAGGCCGGTCGCCGTCGCGAACAAGAGCGGCGCCGGGCGCAGCAATGCGTAGGTGCTGTCATAGAAGGCGTGCATCTGGTGCGTGAATGTGGCGATGCGACGGAATCGCTCGCCTGCGTCAATCATTCGCCGGATCAGCCGTCGCTGCTGCAAGAGCAGGAAGCCGAGCACGCTGAGAACGGCAATCGTCGCGAAGACAGGCACGCCATAGCGGAAGATAACTAGCCCCGTGGAGGCGAGCAGGAGCATGGCAATTCCGTCCGTCAGCCGCTCGACGAGGATGATCGGCGCGCTGACGGCGATCGGCGTGCCGACCGCCTCGCGCAGCAGGAGCGACTTGAAGACCTCGCCGACTTTACCGGGCGTGATCGCCATCGTGAAGTTCGCGAAGAAAATCCGGGCGGAGAGGTGCGCCGGTAATTCCGTAATGCCGATGCGGCGCAGGTAATACTGCCATTTGACGAAGCGTAGCGCATAGTTGAACGATGTGAGCAGCAGGATCGGTACGAGCAGCGCCCAGTGGAATCCCCGCAGCGCGTCGGCGAGTTTCCGGCTGTCCGCGAAGAGGGTCAGCCCCATCAGGACAAGAAGTGCGAACCCCACCGAAAGGAGGATACGCCCGCGCACGCTCCGCAGCCAATGCTGCTCTGTTCCGCCATCGCTCGTCAGGACCGTCACCGATGCCACCTCGCCCACGCCGCACGCAAATCCGGCTGCCAGTATAGGTGCGTGGCAGAGCAGGCGCAAACCGGTGTAGTACCGCAGTACCGCACTACACGACGACAAATCTATGCGGTGTGAGGTGGAAGCCCTTTGTACCGATTCGTGTATGCGGACGCTACTTGCTCAGAGAACTTTTCCAGCCGCAACGGCGAAGACGGATCGGGAACAGTTGGGTCAAGAGAACCATCCGTGGGATTCCACAATACGAGTGAAATCGCCTCCGCCATATACGGGGGACCATCAACATTTATCCGACGGGCCAATCGTTCTAGTGTTTCGGTCGTGGCGGAACGCTGGCTCAATGAGACACATGGTTCAGGATATATCACCATAAATGCTACGACCGCATGAGGGAAACGGCTATGAACAGTTGTTGCTTCTGTCGCGAGATCATTGATCATGTTTTGCCAGTTTTTGCCGATGTTCTCGCTGTCGTTCAATGTCTTGCTATCGAAAGCGAAGCGCACTCCATCTGGACGATAGCCAACGTCGAAGTTCTGAGGGCGTACCCCACCAATGATTCGAACGGGGCCGACCTCGACACAATCAGCCTGCGGTGGCGTCAAAGCATTCGGATTCGGGGCTACGATCGGAATGCCACCCAACATGGTCGCCAATGCAGCGCCGACCGCGCGATCGAATAGCACGCCGAGTTGACCGGATGACTGTGGTGGTGTGCGGCTCAGTCGGCGATTGAGGGTTGTCCAGCGTTCGCCAAATAGAGCGAGGGATGACGGATCAATGGAAATGGGTGGCATCGGCGCTAATCTAGCCATCGGCGCAGTCCGATGTCTTTACTCGTCGCTTGAACGTCCGGCTCGTCCGACGATGCGAGAGTTTCTCCCAGATACCCCGAAGGGCATCAATATCTGATGTGGCAAGTCCCATCCCCTGCCGCAGATAAACATGATCGGTGAGGTCGAGCGCCTGGGTAATCTCGTTCGACCTGCTCAGACGATCCAGCGTTTCCAGCATGATGTTCGTTTCTTGCAGCGGCGGAATCGGGAGGTTGTCCGCTTCGTTCGGTTCCAATTCGAGCACACCGCCGCCATAACTGCGACCGAGGACCTCGGTAAAGGCAAAGGTCATCGAGTTGTGAAACGCGGCAATCGCCGGGCGTATATGATCCTTATTATGGAAGCGAACACGATGAATGGTATCCGTCGAAGTCGCGTCCGTCTCATTGAGGACGAGTTTCGGGAATCGGTTGATCTGTCGAAAGAGGAACGCATCCGGCGTTGATACCGAGGGAACGATGTACCAACGCTTGCGGATGCTGCATTTATACCCTTCATGAACCGCTTGCTGCTCACCCTGATCCAGATAGCGGATCAGTTCGTCAGGGAGCATTTCCTGTGGTTCGTTCGGCGGAAAAAGGAGATGACAACGCACATTCGCGTGGCGATCCCGATCCGAATCATCCTTGCCATAGACGAGTCCGGGTAATTGTGCCGTGCGCCCGACAAGCGGGACGGTGAATGGCCGCAGATGATGCGCATCTACCTGTTCGTCGGTAAGAACGAAGAAGTTGTTATTGCCGGTGACGACTCCGACATCAACGGAGGCAATATCGCGAAAGCGAACCAATGCCGGATTGTGCGACAGGCGACGAAGGAGTTGAATTTCGCCTTCCGAAAGGTAATATTGCGTCCACTTATCGGTCGTGTGGTCAATCGGTTTCAGCGCGGACTGGTCATGGAGACGGAAGTCGAACGACGCGAGTTGATGATCGTCGTCGAGTTCGACGACATCAATACCGCCCCGACCGGACGCGACGCGACTGGCAAGGAGGAGTACAATTTCTTGTTGCGCGCCATCAAACAGCAGTTTTCTGAAGGTGACGATGGTGATGGCGGCGAAGTGATCCGCGAGAAAGCGACGCAACTCCGCCGTGTAGCCGACCTGGAGCAATTCGGCCGGTATCACCATCGCTAGCTTGCCGTCATCGCGCAACAAGAGCGTGCTGGCAACCACGAACGGCACCCAGATATTCGTCAGGTTCGTCGGTTTCATCCCAGCGGAGCGCATGATCTGGAAAGCGATTTTTCGGTATCGCTCGTCAAAATGCTGATAACGGATGAACGGCGGATTGCCGATCACCACGTCAAATTGCTCATTGCTCCACAACATTTCCTGACAATACGCGAAGAAATCGGCTGCGATGACGGGCATGTGCGTGATGCCGACACCGAGCGCCCGCAATCGCTGTGCGGCTTTTTCCGCTTCTTCGCTATCGAGTTCGACGGAAGTCAGTTGGTTCGTCACCTGTGCGGGGGGCGATCCGAGTGAAAGGAGGCGGTACGCCGCCGCCACTGAGAGATTGCCGTCTCCGCAACTCGGTTCGAGTATAGTTGTCTCGGGCCGTTGGATCGCCCACCGGGCAAGGAAATCAGCCACAAGCGCGGGAGTGTAGTAGCCACCGCGCAGTTTTTGGGCCGATTCGAGTATCGCCACACGTCCCCCGACAAATCGTTCGCACACCGCATCCAATACATCCTCGAAGCCTTCAGGAGTATAGAGAGTCTGTACGTACAATTCAATCCGCACGTCCGATAGTCATTGCAACGACCACTATGCTGGGGCGACGAGCAGTTCCTGGGCGGCACGGACACCGAGGGCCATTTCCTTACCATCCTTTTGTACCGTGACAGTGCCGGCGTACGGGGCTTGCTCCAGGATGGTCATGATCGTGCCGGGCATCAAGCCTTTCTCGTAGAAGTAGCCGAGCAGTTGTGGCTCCTCCTCGCCATCTTCGGTGATCCGGCGGACGATCACCGTCTCGCCGACCGGTACTGCCGCGAGAGAGCGGAGGTCTTCCTCTGTGTAGTCGTCCGGGATGTTGCCGGGGATCGGGTTGCCGTGCGGGCAAGTGAGCGGATCGCCGAGTGTGCGCGAAATTGCTGTCGCGACCTCCGGCGAAAGGACGTGCTGAAACTTCACCGCTTCGTTGTGCGCCCGGAGCCAATCGAAACCGAGGATGTCCGTCAGCAGAAGTTCTGATAGACGGTGCCGCCGCTGGATCGAGCGTACCTGCTCCATGCCGGCGGGCGTCAGAGCGATCTCCTTCTGCGCGTTCATGCAGACGTAGCCATCCTTGACCATCCGCTTAAGCGTCTGTGTCACGGTCGGCGCAGAGACGCCGACCGCCTCAGCGAGCCGCGCTCCGATCACCGGCCCGCCTTTCTGGTCGAGGCGATAGACCATTTCCAGATATTCCTCAATCGTTGCGCTCGCCATACCGCCTCCTTCTGGATCGTCTTTCGCTACGTTGAGAGCGATGCTTTTGTAATCGGCTGGTTCGATGTTCACGAGCGTAAAGTGTACATGCTCGTGCCGCCTCATGCAAATACATGAGGTGAAGAAAAGGATGGCGATCGGCTATGCGTCTATGGGAGCGGGGTGCGCTGTGTCTCTTTCCGGGTGCCGAGGACGATAATCGTCTTTGTGTGCGAGCGGGTCGCGCTATGCAGACGGTTCATCAGTCCGTTGAGATGCGTGATGTCCACACAGCGCACCTTGAGAATCATATCAATGTCCCCCGCGACGCCGTGCTGTTCGAGCACTTCCGCTTCACGGGTGGTGAAGGCGCTGATACCCTTGTATTCCTCGTCGTAGTTGCGCCCCGTCGGAATTGTGATCTCGATAAACGCGGTCACTTCGAGGCCGAGCGCCGCCGCATCGAGGTTCACTTCATATCCGCGCACAATCCCCGCCAATTCCAGTTTCCGGATACGTTCCTGCACGGATTGGCCGGAAAGCCCGACGGTGCGTCCGATCTCGGCGTTCGGCGTGCGCGCATTCTCCTGCAACAGGCGTAGGATCGTGCGGTCTATCTCGTCGAGGTCAACGGTCATACGCGGTGCGCTCCTCCCAGTCGTTCGCGGCATGCACAATACCCATCGCGCGTATTGTAGCAGCAGCGAGTCAGCAGTCGGCAGTCGTTCGTCGAAGGGGACGTTGTGCCACATGCTCTGCAAACGGACTCTCCCTCCGACGACTGCCGACCGGCTACTCCCCCGTCGTGGTATCATAACCGGCATACGGACGGGGCGCAGCGTCGCCCTCTTTTTGCGCGAAGGAGATCAGAGGGCACGATGTCCGCAGAGATCGAAGCGAGAACGCAGTTCCTCTCGAACACGATGCGGTTTACGGTAATAGATGCGCGCGGGAGCGTCAGTTTCATCGCCCCCGTCGGCAGTTTGAAGCCACTGATTGCGGCATGCAGCCATCGCCCGGCGTCCGTTGGGGAGTTGTTGCGTGCTGTCGCACCCTACGATGACCAGGTAGCGAAGGATGTTGCCAGCGGCCTCGCGGTCTTCGATGAGCACATCACGCCTGCTACCGCCGCGCGGTTGCATTGCCTGCTCGATGATGAATCGGAACGGACGCCGCCCGTCTTCCGTGTCCTCGACGAGCGGACACGCGCGGCGAGCATGCGCGCGGCGCGCGGTGGCCTCATCCTCTTTAATCTCAAGGCGCGGCGGATCGTCCAGATTCATAACAACGTCCTGCGCGTGCGCCGCCGCGACCGTGGCCGTATCCGCTCCGGCGGCGTGCCGCTGGACGACCAACTCTACTCATATGAACTCCCCGCCGATTGGTCGCTGGTTCCGTAGGAAATACGGAGCGCAGAGGACACAGAGAACACAGAGCACGCAGAGAAGAGGGATGAAAAAGGTGGCTCATGGAGTCCTCACATCCATGAGCCACCCAAATAATTCTCTCATCTTTCTC
>JALYUS010000160.1 GCA_030853625.1 Chloroflexota bacterium | reverse complement strand
TCGCGTTGTCTGTGCCATTTCTTCCCTGCTTCGTTGCGTATGGGCGGTGTAAGGGCCGCGCCAACCGGCTACGTCTCGTCCCGTCTCAAATAGGGTGCTTTTGCGAGTATAGCACAGTTTAAGCTGGAGAGAAGTGGCGAGTAACAAATAACGAGTAACGAGGGGTGTTTGCCCCACTCGTTTCTCGTTACTCGTTTCTCGCTACTCGTTTCTCGCTACTCGTTGCTGCGTGCTACTGCGGCAGGCCGAGTTGGACCGCTGCTTGGACCAACTGGTCATGCGCGGCCTTGACGGCGTCGGCGGGCTTGACGCCTTTCTGGATGATGCTGCCCATCATATCATTGAGGATATGCTGCCCATTGACGCCCTGCTCGTAAATCGGGCTGACGAAGGGGAACTTGTACCCGGTCTTCGTCGTGATCGGCAGTTTGCCCTCGATAATTGTGCGCAAGGCGGGGAAGGAGGGGTCGCCCGTCGTGTAGAACGGGTCAGCGTTCCAAAGATTCTTATAGACCGGCATGATCAGGCCAAGCGATGGCTTGGCAAGATTGAGGAACGCCGGGCCGCCAATCAGGTGGAGCGCCGTCGCCCTGGCCAAATCGGGGTTCTTCGCTCCCTTCGGCACCGCGAGATAGCCCGCGCCCGGCGTGGCGATCACCTGCTCAGTGGCGGGACCGATGTATCCGGGCGCGATCGCGGTCTGGTCATAGACCGGGTTCTTGGTCGCGAAGGACTGCGCATAGAGGGTGTAGGCGTTCTGCGTAATGCCGAGGGTTCCCGCCAGCCATGCCTCATTGTTGCTCGTGTCCGTCCAGCCGTTGACGCCGGGTGGGAGCATATTCTTGTACTTCGGGTTCGTGTAGATGTCCGAGTAGAAGGTGATTGCCGCGACGGTCTCCGGCGAGTTCCAGACGACCTTCGTGCCGGTCTTGTCCTGGATCGAGCCACCATAGGAGTTGACACAGTGCGTGATGTCCGACGCGGCATCGCCGACAGCGTACGGTGAGAAACCCCAGCCAAACTGGTTCTTAGAGGGATCAGAGATCGCCAGCGCGGCATCCCGGCATTTCTCGTAGGTGTCGAGCGTCGCGGGATCAATCCCCTTCGCCGCGCACCAATCTTTGCGCACGAACCAGGCATCCGAACTCGTGAAGTACGGGATCGCCCAGAATTTGCCGCTGACCTGAAGACCGGGCGCGACGATCGGCATCAGCGTGCCGTAGGCATCGGTCAACTGCTTTGTGAGGGCGGTGACATCCGTGAGCAGCCCAAGCGTAATCAATTGCTGCGGGCTGACCTGAATATCATCAGCGAAGTCGAATGGGCTCCCATTCTGAACGCCCGCCTGCACCTTCTGCACATTCGTGCCGGTATCGGGGCTCGCGAGGGACAGATCCACACTCGCACCGACGGATGTCGCGTAGCTCTTGATGCCATTGCCAATACCATCTTGCACGGCCTTGTAGTACTGAACCTTCTGGAAGTACCCGAGGGTCTTTCCCTTGAAGGCGCTCGCACCCGTCATTGGCGCCAGCGTACCCGTGCCGGTGGAAGCGGCAGTCGTCCCGGCCGGAGCCGAGCCGCTCGCCGCCGTCGTGCCGACTGCTGCCGAACCGCTGGCGGTCGTGCTCGTCGTCGCTGCAGGAGCCGTCGTGGCAGAGACCGCACTCCCGGCGGGCTTCGTGGCCGCTACTGCCGCACTGCTCGCGGTGGTCGCCGCGCCCGTTGTGCCGACCGGTTTCGGCGTGTCGGTCGCCTTACTGCCGCCGCAGGCCGCGAGGAGGACCGCCGCCGCGCTCGCGGCCGTCCCCGCGAGGATCGTCCGCCGTGAAATCGCCGTACACATGAATCGTTCCTTCTTTCTCGTCGCATTCATCGCCACTGCTCAATTGTGTGAAACACTGGCTACTTCCTACAAACACAATGGTAACGCGCGCGGCGCCTCGCCGCAACATCGTTCGCACAGTAAAAACTACTCACACATGGCGCAGCGTGTCAGGGCGCCGACGCAGTCAGACGCGGTGTCGGTGTGACAAAGTACGCGCGCACTTCTCCTTCCTGTTTCGGGTCCACGACCACCGTCGCGACATCGCCGGGACACAATTTCGTATCACCGCGCGGCACGATCGCCATTCCATCTCGTTGTAACGAGACGACGAGCACGCCGCGCGGCAGGTGCGCGGTCGCGAGCGTCTGCCCCGCGATGCGCGCTCCCTGTGTCACGCTCATCTGGAGCAGTGTCGTACCCGCCGCCAGCGCGTCCAATCGCCGCACGCCACTCGTGAGTGCGTCGCGGTAGGCGGCGGTGATATTCGCCGCCGTCACCACCCCAAGCACACGGTGTTCGGCGTCCACCACCGGCATCCACGGAACGTGCGTCGTCGCTAAGTCCTCCAGCGCATCGTCAAGCCCTTCCGTCGCGAGGACGGTCACCGGGTCAGCGGTCATGGCGGACGAGACGAGGGTCGTTGCCCGTTCCTCAGCGGGGACATTCGCGACATCCGCGTGGGTCATCACCCCCGCCAGCACGCCGTTCGCCCCGATGACCGGCGTGCCACGCAACCCGTCACGCGTCAGCGCGCGCTCAGCTTGCTCGACGGTCGCGTCCGGCGTCAGTGCGAGCGGCCGCCGCGTCATCGCATCCCCGACGCGCAGAGAGGAGAGCAGCGGGAAGGAGTAGCGATAGCGATGCGCGGGCGAATCCGCACGAGAGGGCAGTTGGCTCGTATAGATCGTCGCGTCACCGACGATCAGGTAGGAGAGGCCGACGGCGACCATCGCGGGCGCGAGGAGCGAGAGATTGCCGGTCATCTCCGCGACCATCAACATCACCGCGAGGGGTGCATGGGCAATGCCGCCGAAGAGCGCCATCATCGCGACGATCACGAAGGGCGCGGGCGTCGCAGGGAGGCCCGGCAAATGGCCCGCCGCCAGCCGCCAGAAGGCCGCGCCGACCATCCCACCGATCACCATACCGGGGCCGAAGATACCGCCCGAACCGCCCGAACCGATACTGAGCGACGTAAAGAGAATTTTGGCGAACGGCAGGATGAGGATGATCCAGAGCGGCAAGGTGTAGATCTCCCGGCTCATGCTCACCTGCACCCAGCCGTAGCCGGTGTGCAGCGCCTCCGGGATTATCATGCCGAGTAAACCGACCGCGAGGCCACCGATTCCCGGCTTCACCCAGTCAGGCACAGGGATGCGATGGAATTGATGGCGCGTTCCGTGGAAGGCGCGGGCGTAGAGCAGGCCGATCAGCCCGCAGCAGATACCAAGCACCGCGTAGTACAGCAGTTGGATTGGATGATTAAAGACGAAACCAGGTTGATTACCGAAGACGGGAGAAAAGCCATAGAACGCGCCGAAAATGCTGTAGCCGGTGATCGAGGCGATCAGCGAGGGAATCAGCGCCTCGATCTCCAGATCGTGTAAATAGAGGATCTCCGCCGCCATCACCGCACCACCGAGTGGGGCGCGGAAGATCGCGCCGATGCCCGCCCCCATGCCCGTCGCAACCGCGATGCGCCGGTCGCGCGTTTCGAGGTGCATCCAGGTGGCGAGCAAGGAGCCGAACCCGGCGGAGATCTGCGCCGCCGGTCCTTCCCGACCGCCGCTGCCGCCCGAACCAATCGTGATCGCGGAAGCAATCAGTTTGATTGGCGGGATCCGGGGGCGCACCTGCCCGCCTTTGTGATGAAAAGAATCAATCGCGGCGTCGGTGCCATGCCCCTCCGCCTCCGGCGCAAATTTGAAGACAAGAAGATTGCCGATCAGCGCGCCGAGGGTCGTGACGACGGGAATCAGCCAGCGGTGCCGGATCGCCTGCACGACCGTCGTTCCCTCACCGGCGGGCTTCGGCGGATAATAACCCGCAATGCCGCCGATCAGCAGTTTTGTCGCCCATTCCAGCGCGGTGTAAAAGAGCACCGCGCCGAGACCGGCGATCACGCCGATGGCGAGACCGAGCACGACCCACTTCCGCAGCGCCCGCGTGCTTTCCAGCCCCCGTCCGACCGATGCGCCATGCATGATCTTGCCGACCCTCGCGCGGATCATCATTCCGTCTCTCCCGCATGCGGCGTCGCATCACCGGGGCCTTCGCCCGTCGCTGCCGGTTCAGGCTCGCCGTCGAGAAAGCGGCGGAGCGCCTGATCGGTAATCCGCCACTCGAACCGGCCGGGCAACGTTGCATGCGGGCCGAGTTTGATCCCATGCAGCCGCCCGGAGCGCAGCAGAATGCGCACCGTCTCCTCATGCATCTGCAAAATCCGGGCGACATCATGGACGGTATAGAGACGTGGCATATCGCTCATCGGTCATTCCCCCGCAACAACATCACACCGAGACCACGACATGGCATTGCCACCATATTCGTGCCTTTATGAGTATATCACTGTATTTCACCGTGTTGCATAATCGGGATGCCATAGTTCGCAGGTAGGGGCGCATAGCATGCGCCCGCTCACCGTGCGTACCCCCGTGTCAAATGCAGCAGGCCAGCAGAAAACCGGGCGCATGCTATGCGCCCCTACGCAAATGTCAACGCATTGTGCGATCCGGCAGGGCTAGTGTATGATTGCCGCGTGCGAAACAATTGGAAGGTGTGCGGGGAGGCAGTCATGCAACCATTGGTTACGGGTCGGCGGGCGCGCCTGCCGCGCTTCGCGATGGTCGCCGCCCTGCTCGGCACGCTCCTCCTCGTCGCGCTCTCCGCTGCGGCGGTGGGGGCGGCAACCTTCGCCGTCACCGTGG
>JALYUS010000135.1 GCA_030853625.1 Chloroflexota bacterium | reverse complement strand
GGCGATCCGCTGAAGCAGCACGCGGGGTTCGGGACGTTGTAGTGCGGTACCGCCCAACACTAATCGCGTTGGGGTCAGAAATGTGAGGGAAAGGGATTGCCCATCCGCGCTCGTTGGCGCGTCTTCGATGGGCGCGAAGGTCGCGGAGAGCGGCGGCATCGGCGCGGTGGCTTTTGCGGTGAAGGGTTCACGTACGCCGGTGATTGGCTGCACCCAGCGGACGCGACTCACCGCGATCGCACCCCGCCGCGCCGCCTGCTCCCCCTCGCGGACGGCGAGACCAAACCCCCATTCCGCGAGTTGAATCGCAGCTTGCACGAAGGCGAGCGCGAGCGCCTCCCACAGCGCGGGGAACGTCTGATCCTGCACGAGCGTCATGCCATAGGTCAGGCGCGCGCCAACGGGTATCCCACCGGCCTTTATTTCGGGCATCCGCACCACAAACGGCCGGACGTACGCGCCGTGTTGCCGCCGCGTCGGGTCCGCAGGCGCGACGATCGGCCAGACCGCGCAGCGCGGGAGCAGGGCGCAATTCATGCACTGCCCCTTATGTTCCTGATCGCGCAAGCAGCCGCGCTTGAGCATTGCTTCCCGCAACGCGGCGTACAGCGCCTCGCCGGGCGACCCACCAAACCGGAGTGGGCGCGTGACCGTGCCGTCTATCTCCACTGCGGCGATCGTGAGCGGTGCGGTCATGGCGCGTGAACCGGAACGGGTACGCTGGCACGGGGGGCGATGCGCGCAGGCTCGCGGAGCGGGCGTCGCTCCGGCAAGGTCGGCATGCGGCGATCAATCGCAGAGGCAATGCGGGCGCTGATCAGGACACAGACCATCGCCGCGAGAATCTCAATCACATAATGCTCCGCGAGATAGACGAGCGAGAGGCTCATCAACAGGAAGTACAGCAGACCGAGCAATCCGAGTTTACGCGAGACGGGCCAGAACATCACACAGGCGAGGAATGGATACGACGCATGCAGGGAGGGCATCGCCGCGACATCATTGCTCGCGCCGATTGTCGCATAGACACTGCCGAACAGGCTCCGATTCGCCTGCACCGCGACATCCACCATCGGCCGGGCGAGGTGCGGCAGATAGCCTTCCCGCGCGGCCATCCAGGGCGGTACAGCGGGAAAGAGGAAGTAGACATCGAGCACAATCGTCGTCAGCACGACGAAGGCGATCAGGTAACGCCGAAAAAACGCGGGATACTTCAGCCAGAGGATGAAGAGAATCGTGATCGGCATGACGAAATGGCTCCAGTGAAACCCCGTGGCCACGTAATCATACCAGCGGAAGTGATTGGGAATCGTCAGGCGGTTCTGAAGCCAGACCGTTGGCGCCGTCCCGAAAAAGAGAAAGCGGTCCGCCTCTAGCGCCGCCGTGTGGTGGATCGGCATGCCCGTTTTATCCGCGAGGCCGCGCAACTGCGCGAAAGCATCGAGGAAGACGGCCAGCGGCGCCCACGTGACTGCGAACGACCGCAACCGACCGAGCGCGGCGGCAACGACAAAGATCGGCAGGAAAATCAGCAGCGACGACCAGTTCTGCCGGAAAAGTGAAAAGCCGACGAGGTACACCGTCGCGGCGATGGCGACGAGAACCGGCGCCGCTTCGCTTGCCCGGGCGCGCAATCGCTGCGATGGTCGTGCCGGTTCATCATGTTCCGCCGCGCGCGGCTCGGTCACTCGATCCATTTCGTCCATGCGGCATCCACACGCCCTTTGCTCCCGCGCCTCGCACCGCACCAACTTTACCATACTCCGCTTCTCATCGGCGTCGCGCCGCAGAAAGAAGGACTGAGATTCCGTAAAATCTGTACTGACATTCATTGACGCATCGTGTACACTCCATACCGTTGCACCGTGGGGGAACGGCGCGTCGTGGGCGCGTCAGCAAATTGTGGAGCGTGGGGAGTATCGAGGGGATGAGGGGTCTGCGATTGCGCGCGCGTGCATCTCTGTTTCTGGTTGTAATGACATTCTGCCTGAGCATCGTGAGTGGTGTCGGCGCGACGACTGGTGGGCCTGATCCATCGGCCAGCCCGGTAACGCCTGCCGTCGGCAATGGCTCCCGCTTCGGCGTGGTGACGCATATCGCAACGCGCTTCGGCATTTATGGGCAGCAGAATGGCCCGATGGATCTGGCGGCCGGCACCGGGGCCGGTTGGATCCGCGAGGAGATTCGCTGGGACTGGGTCGAGCACCCCCTCGGCAACTATGATTGGGGCTTTACGGACGAGATGGTGCAGGACGCGCGCGGCCGCAACCTCGATATTCTCGGCCTCCTCGGTTATAACAACTCTGCCCAGACGGCCGGCACCGTGAATTTTTCCATGCCGGATATCGCCCTCTGGAAGAAGTATGTCGCGACCGTCGTCACCCATTACAAGGGGCAGATCCATGCGTGGGAAGTCTGGAACGAGCCGGACGTGCCCTATTTCTGGAATGGCAGCGTCGCGGATTACATCACCCTGCTGCGCGAGACGTACACCACCATCAAGGCGATTGACCCCACCGCGACGGTGATGAATGGCGCGTGCTCCAACCTCGACCTCAACTGGTTCAACGATTTCCTCAATCAGGGTGGCGCGCAGTATACCGATGTACTCGCCTTCCACCCCTACGCGATGAAATCGAGCATTGATAACGGGAATTATCAGACGTTGGACCTCGCGCATCTCAAGGATATCGAGGCGCGCACCGGCAAGTCCTGGTGGTTCACGGAGATTGGCTGGTCGAGTGCGTCGAGTGGCCCGGATTACGGTGGCGGCGTCGGTTCCGAGCAAGCACAGGCGAGTTACATGGTCCGACAGTACGTCATGTCGCTCGATTACCAGGGGCTCGATGTGCAGCACATCTTCTGGTACAACTTCCACGATGACGGCACCGATCCCGGCAATGTCCAGAACAACTACGGCCTCGTTCACAACGACTGGAAGACGCCGAAGTTTTCCTATACCGCCTACCAGACGATGACGACGCATCTCAGCAGCGCGACCGCCCAGGGTACGGTGGATTCGGGCGCGGGGATCGCCTATCGTTTCAATCGGGGTGGCGTGATTGTGGATGTCGTCTGGGGCGGTGGCCGCACCAATCTGCCCACCATCGCCCAACAAGCGCAAGCCTTCGACCTGAGTGGGGCGCCCCTCCCCACCGATGTAAGCGGAGGCCAGATTCACGTTACCATCGGCGGCGATCCGGTCTTCATCGAGCACACCGGCTCACCTATCGTGGCCCTCGCGCGTGCGCCGGCGACGAGTACGTTCACACTCCCGCCACAAGGCCCATACATCTCACCGGGATACCTCGGCCACCGATAACAGGATCATGCATGAACGGCGCGAAACGAAACGGCTCTTCCATCGGCTCGCGCGCTCGCGCTAATCGTCGGTCGGGTACACCAGATCATCGCCGGGCCACGTCAGCAACCAGGTCAGCGCGCCACACACCGCCGCAATGATCGCCGCGAGCCAGAGCGGTAGATTGACAAGCGTGCGCTGCATATGCAGCGCGCGCAACAGCGCGGTTGCGCCGAGACCGATCGTGATGCCGAGCGCGAGCGAACTCGCGAGCCAGGGCAGAGGACCGAGGCGTTTCAGCAGCCACGCCGATTGCGCCGCACCGAGGATGACGCCAATAGCGACTACCGCAAGCGCGATGTCGAGCCAGCCGATGCGTACCGGGGCAAAGTCCCGGAAGATGATCGCGAGGAGGACTCGCATCCCCAGCAAACCCGCCGCCGCTCCCATCAGCGCAAGAATACCCAAGAAAACCGGAGATGGCGGTCGTGGTGCAACGATCAGCGCCGCCAGCGCCTCCGCGTGCCCCGCCGCGCCGCCATACGGAAATTGGACACCCGGCGGTGTCTGATCGCCACGCGCGCGCATGCGCTGAAGATCGCGACCGAGCGCGCGCACGACTGCCCCGGCGCGCTCCGGCGGGATGCGATAGACGCGCGCCAGCGTCAGTTCGACTTCGTCGAGATACCGCCGGTCGCTTGTCGTCAGGAAGCGTCGCTCGTGGATTTCCATCCGTGCCCTCGTTTCTGTGTCGCTGTCTATGATAGCGACCCGGCGGGCACACGGCGACGGCTACCATTGCTGCATCGGCGATGGATCGGTACCATGACACTATGACGACGCCAGGCCCGACCAGCGGAAATCCCGATCTGATCGCCGTGATTCGCGCGGCTATTGCCGACGCGGGTGGGCGGATTCCCTTCGCGCACTACATGGCGCTCGCACTCACGCACCCGGTATACGGTTACTACGCAAGTGGGCGCGGTGCGCCGGGCCGCGATGGTGCGGACTTTCTCACCGCGCCGGAGACCACGCCGTACTTCGGGCGGTGCCTCGCCGTCCAGATCGCGGAGTGCTGGCGGCTTCTCGGTACGCCACCGGCATTCACCGTTTGGGAGCATGGTGCGGGCGCGGGGACGCTCGCCCAAACCCTCCTCGACACACTGCGGGAAATCGCCCCCGGCGCATATGCCGCGACGACGTACTGGCTCGATGATGTTTCCGCTCCCGCGCTCATGCGCTCCCGGCTAACAGTCGCGGCGCACGCCGATCAGGTCGCGTGGGGCGCGCCCGAAACGGGAATCGTCGGCGTCGTGCTCGCCAATGAATTCGTGGACGCGCTCCCCGTCCATCGAATCCGCCTCGAAGACGGTAGACTGCGGGAGGGCTTCGTCGTCTGGGATGAGGAACGGACCGCGTTCGCCGAGGCATGGGATACACCATCCACTCCTGCCCTCACACAAACGCTTGCCAACGAGGGTATCACGCTTCAGGAGGGCCAAATCGCGGAGGTTTGTCTCGCCGTCCCGTCGTGGATCGCCGGAATCGCTCGCCGCCTTATAACCGGATATGTCGTCGTGATTGACTATGGAGATGTCGCGCCCGCCCTCTACCGGCCCGGCCGCTTCCCGGAAGGTTCATTGATGTGTTATTTCCGGCACATGGCCAACCGCGCGCCCTTTCTGCATATTGGCGAGCAGGACATGACGGCGCATGTGGATTTCACCCTGCTCGAACACGCCGCGAGCCGGGCGGGCCTGACGACGCTTGGCTTGACGACGCAGGCAGCTTTCCTCGCCTCGCTCGGTCTCGGTGAGATGCTTTACGCGGCGACGCAACGCGCGACCGATGCCGTGCGGTACATTACCGAGCGCAACGCTGTCGTCCGCCTGATCGAGCCGAGCGCGATGGGCAGGAACCGGGTCTTGTTGTTGGGAAAAGCGGCGCCAATGGAGCCGCGCCCGCGCGGCCTGACCGAGCCGCCAATCTGATCGGAGCGCCACGATGCCGGAAGAGACGTTCACCGCGCCCCACGATGCCCGCTGCCCGAAGTGCAAGGGTACGATGGCTGTCGCGAACCTGCGCGACGCCGAACGGGTGGATTTAGTGCGTGCCGAAAGCGCGCTGGACCGTGCGACACCGTCCGCGCGCCGCTCGTACAAGCGCGTCGAAGGGACAACGGTCTTCGCCCTCGTCTGCACCACCTGCGGATTCATCGAGTGGTACGCGCGCGATCCCAAAGTCTTCCGCTGGCAACCAGCGAATCGTTAGGTAGCGTGGGCTTCAGCCCAATGTGGCTCACGTAGCGATGATTGACCGGCCAGCGGCGTGTGTAGGGGCGGTCACGCCGCTTATAATTGAACCGTATTGGGCTGAAGCCTACGCTACCGTGCTAATCGTTCGTGTAATGCCGTGACGTAAATGTGCGCGAGGGCATCGAAAAGGATTTCTCCTTCCGCCACCGTCGCGGACGCGGGATCACCGAAGTAACCGAGCGTCGCGCCTGCCTCCGCAAAGGTCTTCTCGCCCGCCCGCAGTTTCCCCGGCAAGTCAATCCAGACGGGCTGCAACCGCTGACGCTCCGGCTCGCGCACCGCGTCGGGCGCGGCGATCATCATCAACGCCGTCTCATAGCCACCCGCATGGCGCGCACCCCGGCGGAACTCCTCGGAGAGCAGAGCGGACCACCGCTCCTCGCGCAGATCCGGGAAAACGACGCGCAAACGCTCATCGGTCGCCGCTTCCGCCGCCGCGATACCGGCATTGAGCGCGACTGCATGCGCCGGTTCGAGGTGGCTGTTGACGATGATCCCGGCGGTACAGCCATAGCGATCTAACCCGACCAACACATCGCGCACGACAGCGGTCATCGTCTCGACGGCGACAGGCAAGGTGCCCGCGAACGACGTACCGACGAACGAGACGCCATAGGCGAGCGGCGGCAGGACGAGCGCGGGCGTGCCCTCCGACACCAGCAGCGCCGCCACCCGATCCGCCGCGCCAACCGCGATCTGGACATCAGTATCGAGCGGGAGGTGCGGCCCGTGCGCCTCGGTCGCCCCGATCGGCAGGATCGCGACCGCCCCCACCGCGAATGCGTCCCGCGCTTCCAGCCATGTCAGTTCCGCCAATCGCATCGTCGCGCTCCTTTCCCGCTCCATCCATCCAGTATGCGACAATACCATACGCGGTGCGAATGGAGCGCCGCCGATAGTCGGGACGACAAGGAGTGACGCACCGTGATTTTTCGCCGCCTCTTTGGGCGCACGCAACAAGAAGAACAACAGAAGCAAGATAGCGCCCTTGAGAAGACGCGCCGACGGACGTTGTTTTCGTCTCTATTCGACCGCACAACGATTGACGAGGAATTGTTCGACGACCTGGAAACCGCGCTGATCGGCTCCGATGTCGGCGTCGAGACGACGGACGTATTGTTGAATGACCTCCGCAATCATGTGCGGCAGAACGGCATTCGCGACCCGCAGCAGGCGAAGGAGCATCTGAAAGCGGCGATGGTCTACCTGCTCGAAGACACGAAGCGCGAGCGCACCGTCAAGGTCTTTCAGCGCGGCGTGCCCTGGGTGATTATGGTTGTCGGCGTCAATGGCGCGGGCAAGACGACGACGATCGGCAAACTCGCCTACCTCCACAAGAACGCCGGGCGCAAGGTGATAATCGGCGCGGGCGACACCTTCCGCGCCGCCGCGATCGAACAGTTGCAGACGTGGAGCGCGGAACGGCTTGGCGGCGTCCCGGTGATCGCGACGAGGCAGGGCGGCGATCCCGGCGCGCTCGTCTTCGATGCGATGGCGGCGGCGCACAACCGCGAGGTGGATATTCTGATTGTGGACACCGCCGGCCGCCTCGAAAACAAAGAGCCGCTGATGCGCGAACTAGACAAGATGCGCGGCATCATGAAAAAAACCGTCCCCGACGCGCCACAGGAGACGCTGCTCGTGATTGACGCCAACACCGGGCAAAACGGCCTCCATCAGGCGCGCGTCTTCACCGACCGCGTCGCCGTCACGGAGATCGCCCTGGCGAAACTGGATGGCACCGCGAAGGGCGGCATTGCCTTCGCTATCGTCCGCGCTCTCGGCATCCCGATCTCCTACGTCGGCGTCGGCGAGCAGGCGGACGACTTGATCGAGTTCGACGCCGTCCGCTTCGTGGACGCCCTCTTCGGCGACGACGAGTACGGCACGCGCGGGTCGTAAAGCCTCTCTCCTAAGCGGGGTGCAGTTGTGGCGCCGCCGACACGGCTGTTTCCCCAAGCGCTTCCGCGACGACCTGCTCCATTGAGAACATTCGTCCCGCTTCCCATGCCGACGCGAACGCCTTCTCGTCCAGAGCGGTGCGGGCGTTCGTGATCGTGCGGTCGTAGGCGTCGCGGTCGGCGGGCGGCAGGGGAGCGCCGATGACGGTGCGGAGGGCGTTTGCCGCGCCGAGGAGCCGTGCCGCGCGCTCCGGCTGCCCCTGGTCGTATGCGATCAGCGCGAATCGTTCGATGTTCTCGGCAACACCCAGCAAATGACCCACGTTTCGATTCAACGTCAAACTCTCCTTGTAGAGCGCGATCGCCCGCGTCAGGTCGCCGTCTTGCCGTGCAATGTCCCCCAAGCCACTCAATGCGCGGGCGGTCGTCCGCCGATCCCCGAGCGCGCGGCTGAGGGTCAGACTCTCCTCGAAGAGCGGTGTAGCGCGTAGACTATTCCCTTGAACCCCGGCGATATGCCCGAGGTTGGCGAGGGCGATCGCGATCCCCTGCCGATCTCCCAGCGTCTTGCACAGGAGCAGACTTTCCTTATGGAGGGGCGCCGCGCCCGCGTAATCGCCCTGATCCTGGGCGATCAACCCGAGGATGCGGAGCGCATTGGCAATTCCCCAGGTGTCTCCCATCTTCCGACGCAGGATGAGACCTTCCTCCATCAGCGCGCGTGCCCGCGCATATTCGCCCTGCGCGCGCGCCAGAATACCGAGGTTGATGAGCGAGACCGAGATTTTCCATGCGCTGCCCAATTGCCGGTGGAGGGCGAGACTCTCCGCATAGAGTGACGCTGCATGGGGAGCATCCCCAAGACTATCCGCCGCCAACCCCCGGACATTGAGCGCTTCGGCGATGCCCACGCGATCCCCCAGTGCCCGACAGAGAGCCAGACTCTCCTCGCTCAGCGCCGCCGCCCGCCGATAGTCGTTCTGCCGGAAGGCAAGCATGGCTGCGCCAATGAGCGCCCTGGCGCGCACCGACGGCGGTGAACGATCGTCGGCATGGTGATCGAGTGCCAGCAGCCCTTCGAGCCACTCCCGACCTTCATTAAGGTACCCGTGCGCTTGCCAGAACCGCCAGAGCGCGCCAGCAAGCCGGAGTCCCGTCTCCGCCTCGTGATATTCGCGCGCCCATCGCAATGCAGCCCGCAGATTGTCGTGCTCCCCCTCGAGTTGGGCGAGGACCGCTGTCTGATCGGGGCCAATGAGTTTCGGTTCCACCGTTTCCGCGAGCAAGAGAAAGTACGCGGCATGTGCGCACTGAACCGCTACGGCCTCCCCGCTCGTTGCAAGGCGCTCAAGCCCGTACTCCCGCACCGTCTCCAGCATCGCGAAGCGGGGGGTGTCACCGACCGCTTCCACCTGTCTCACCAGGCTCTTACCGATCAGAGATTCCAGGCAGTCCAGCACGGTGAGTCCGATGTCTCCCGCACCGCTCACCGCCTCGGCGGCCGCCATCGTCCAGCCGCCAACGAAGACTCCCAGCCGTCGAAACAACCGTTGCTCATCGGCCGCCAGCAGATCGTAACTCCAATCAATCGCCCCGCGCAGAGTCTGCTGGCGCGCGGGAAGGTTCTCCGGCCCACCGGTGAGGATCGCCAGGCGGTGCTCCATCCGGGTGAGGAGCGTCGCGGGCGAGAGTGATCGAATGCGTGCCGCCGCCAATTCAATCGCGAGCGGCACGCCGTCGAGTTTGACGCAGATCGCGGCGATCGCCTCGGCGTTTTCTTCCGTCAACCGGAAATCCCGCTTCACGGCGACCGCGCGCTGCCGAAAGAGTTCGACAGCGGGCGACCGGGCAATCGCTCGCACATCGGCGGCATCCCGCGTGGCGGGAAGCGGTAAGGGATCAACCGACCATTCATGCTCGCCATGCAGATGCAGCGGCGCGCGGCTGGTGACGAGGACTTTCAGCCACGGGCAAGCAGCCAGAAGATCGGCGACGCTGTCGGCCGCCGGGAGGAGATGCTCGAAGTTATCCAGCACGAGTAGCAACCGCTTCACGCGCAGGTGGCCGATCAGCCGCTCGTGCAGCGACTGCCCTGCCCCTTCCTGGACGCCGAGTGTCCGGGCGATGGCGGAACGCACCAATGCCGGGTCGCGCACGGCCGCGAGGGAAACGAAGAAGACGCCATCCGGGAAACTGGCAAGGACAGTGACGGCGATTTCTAGGCCGAGCCGGGTCTTGCCGATACCGCCGAGGCCGGTGATCGTGACCAGCCGTACGTCCGACCGGCATAGCAGGGCAGCGGCCGCCGCGAGATCGTCTTCCCGACCGATAACCGGGGTGACCGGGGCGGGCAGATTGTGCGGGACACGCGCGTGGAGGACGGGCCGCAGGACGGCGGTGGGACGTGGTCGCGCCGTGACCTCGAACAGCGCGCGCGCTTCATCGGACAGGCCCAGGGCATCGGCCAGTAGCCGCACCGTCTCCCGCTGCGGGCGTGTGATTGTACCCTGTTCGAGATACGCGACCGTCCGCACACTGACTGTCGCCGCTTCGGCCAGCCCTTCCTGCGTCCATCCGGCGGCCACGCGATACCGCCGCAACAGGTCGCCGAAGGTCGGCGGGTGCAGGGACCGGGGAGCGTGCCGCGCGCGCTGCTCGCTGCTGGTGGCGACGGGTCTGGATTCCTCCACGCTTTCCACCTCCCGAATGGTTGATGCGCCGGTTGTGCGATCAACTGCGTGTAGTCTTCCATTCTACCCCAATGATCGGAAACGATCATCTCCCAGTAAGACGCCGCCGATGGGCGTGTGGTTCTACCGTGGGCCTGCGCTCTTGCCGACAGTCTTGCAGGTGATCTTGCCGGTTTTGCATGGTGCGTCGGCCCCGCATCCGACATACTTGGGAGTATGTATACCCGGCAATCGAAGGCGGAAGCACACTGGAGGGCACACCATGGCAACGCGGCAGACGGAGAACGCGGTCAGCAATCAGACCGACGAGCGGCAAGCGGTGAAGCGGCGGGGGCTGATCGCGGGAGCGGCGGCGCTGGCGGCGGGTCTGCTCGCCAAACAGGTGAGTGAGCCGGTGCGCGCCGCCACCAGTCCTCTGGAAATCCCGACCTCGTCCGGTAGTGGGCAGGCCGTCAACGTGGTCGTTGACCAAACCAATATTAACGGCACCTTACCCAACGGGACGGCGATGATCAACGCGAACGCGAATATCAACACAAACAACGTGATCGGGCTTCTCGGCCAAGGGGGCGGACCGGGCGGGCCGGGTGTAATGGGATTGATGAAGGGAGTGACGTTTCCCGGTGCCAGCTTCGGTGCGGCCATTTTCGGTCAAGGTTTAGACACCGCAATCGGCGTCTTTGGCGTCGGCAACGTCGGTGTTCATGGCACCAGTACCACGAGTAGCGGTTACGGCGTGATCGGGGAAGGGGATACCGGTGTCCATGGTGAGTCGCAGGGATCGACCAATGGCAGCGGCGTCGAGGGTCTGTATTTCGGCAGCGGCACGAACGGCATCGGTGTCAAAGGAAGTGTCACTGGCGGGGCGGCGGGGACCACCGCAGTTTACGGAAACAATCAGTCAACCGGTACGGGTGGTATCGGCGTCTACGGCTATTCCCCCCGCGGCAACGGTGTGTACGGCCTCACGGAGGCTGCGGGCCAGGCGGGCGTCTTCGGCCAGACCGGTACCCCCGGCGCCGTCGGCTTCACCGGCTACTCCACCAATCCGGGCGCCTTCGCCGGCTACTTCAACGGCAAAGTCTTTGCCTCCCATACCCCTTCCAACAGCGGTGACCACACCGTCGTCGCTCTCGCCGATTCCGGCTTCGCGGGCGTCTTCGGGCAGGCACTCGTTGGCATCAGGGGGGCAGGCATCCTCGGCAGCACCTTCGATCCCGCTACCGGGACGAACAATACCGCCAACTATGCGGGCTTCTTCAACGGCAACCTGACGGTCGTCAATGGGAACAAGAACGTCGCAGTGCCCTTCCCCGATGGCTCGCACCGGCTCTTGTACTGCGTGGAGGCGCCGGAGGCATGGTTCGAGGACTTTGGCACCGGCACGCTGG
>JALYUS010000123.1 GCA_030853625.1 Chloroflexota bacterium | reverse complement strand
CGAGGAAGGGGGTGACTCATCGAAATATCGTGGCCTTCTCCATAACGCCCCGATCGCAAGAAGGCTCACTCCCCCTTCCCACGCCGAGTGACGGAAGGGGGCTGGGGGTTAGGTCGGTCTCCTACAGCTCCACCTCACGCGGGTGGATGCGCAGTTTCTCGACAGTGACGATCTGCTGAATCTGCCCGACCGCGCGGTCTATCTGCTCCGATTCGTTGATGACGAAGTAGTCGAAGAGTTCGCTCGTCGCGATTTCCCGGCTGGCGATGTTGATGCGGCGGGAGAGGGCGAGCGGGTCGTCCGTCTTGCGGGAGCGGAGGCGGCGCGAGAGTTCGCCCATATCGGGCGGCAGGAGGAAAATCATCAGCGCTTCCGGCGCGAGATGGCGGATCGTCGCTGCGCCCTGCGGATCCACCTTGATGACGACGTCTTTCCCCTGCCGGAGCGCCTGCCGCACCTTCGCCTTTGGGACGCCGTAGAGATTGCCGTAGACGGTTGCGTGTTCGAGAAACTCACCCGCCTCGACATCGCGCTCGAAGTCTTCCGGCGTGAAAAAGTGATAATGCACGCCGTTGATCTCGCCGGGGCGGCGCTCGCGCGTCGTCGCCGTGACGGCGTAGTAGGCATCGGGCATCATCTCCCGCATGCGCTCGATCACCGTGTCTTTGCCGACGCCTGATGGCCCGGAAATGACGATTAAGAGGGGGCGGGCGGCGTTGCGTAGCGCGTCAATCAACTCGTCGGCGCGCTCATTCATGCCTTCCTGGCGATCAGACATCATGCGTACTCCGCTTCTCTCCGGGCCGATGGCGCGGCGCTCCCGACCAGACCTGCCGGTTCGTCATCCGGTCCATCCGCCGCTCCCCGCCCGTGTCGCCAGCCACCGAGCCGCCCGGCGATCGTTTCCGGGCCGAGTGCCGCCGCCAATACCATGCCGTTATCCAGATACAGAAGCGACTTCGTGCGCCGCCCGGAAGTCGCATCAATCAGCGTCCCGCGATCCCGCGCTTCCTTCATCACGCGCTTCAGGGGCGCGCTTTCGGGCGCGACAATCGCGACGACCCGGTTCATCGCGACGAGATGGCCGAAGCCGATATGGATCAGTTCCGTTGCCACCGTCCCGTTCCTCCGCGAAGCCCGTTGCATACGGTGTACACTTCACTGTACGCACGAAGCGCCGGAAAGGATGACCCGTGTTTGATGCGCTCACCATGCGCGCCGTCGCCGATGAACTGACAACCGCGATTGTTGGTGGTCGCGTCCAGCGCGTCGGCCTCACGGACGAACGCACGCTCGTCCTCGAAATCTTCGCGCACGGCACGCGCCACCAACTCCTGATTAGCGATCATCCACAGGCAGCGCGCGTCCATCTCGTCGCACAACGCCTGACCGCCGATGCGGCGCGCGTGACGCCGTTTCTCCTCCTCCTGCGCAAACACGTCCGCGGCGGCCGCTTGCACGCACTCGCGCAGCCCGCCTTCGAGCGGACGTTGGCGCTGAGTATCGTCAAGGCGCATCCGCCCGTCAAGGAGCGCGATGACACCCCGGACGACGATGCCACTGAAGAGGATGACGGCGACCCCACCGCTCTGCCCCCCGATTGGACGCTGGACGAAACAACCCTGATCATCGAAATTATGGGCCGCCACTCGAACACCGTCCTCGTCAGCGCGGACGGCAGGGTTCTCGATGCCCTGAAGCGTGTCCCTCCTTCGACGAGCCGCGTCCGCCCGATCCTGCCACACCTGCCCTATGCACCGCCCCCGCCGCAGGAAAAGGCCGATCCCTCCGTAATCACTGCCGGGCAGATACACCGTCTCTGCCTGCTTGCGGACGAAAAGACGCCTCTCGCGTCCGCGCTCGTCGGCGCACTCAGTGGCATCAGCCCGCAAGTCGCGCGGGAACTCGCCTTTCGCGTCGCAGGCCGTGTGGATGCGCCTGCCACCGCCTGCGATCCCGCCCGGCTCGTCGCGGCGCTCCGGGAGATTGTCCGACCAATGCAGACCAGCGTGTGGCGACCGACCGTGTACGTGCGCGATGGCACGCCCGTCGCCTTCTCGCCGATCCCACTCGCGTCTTTCGCCGCGAACCCGGAGACGACGGGTGAGGAAGGTTCGTCAACTTCCGCGATTATCGCGCGATTCTTCGCCGAAACCGACCGTGCCACGTCGCACGGCGAGCGGCGCAACCGCCTCCTGCATGCGATTGGCGACGCGACGACACGCATTGCTACCCGTCTCGCCGCTCTTCGGGGCGAACTGACGCGGGCGGAAGACGCGGCGGTGAACCGGCGCAAGGGCGAGGCGATCTATGCCTA
>JALYUS010000118.1 GCA_030853625.1 Chloroflexota bacterium | reverse complement strand
CTGCGGCGCCGGGCGCAACCCCGGCCGCGCCCCCCGGCACGACGTTTCTCGGTAGCGTCGCATCGCTCGCCGTGAACAGCGCCGCGCGCTTCACCGATCCCGGTTCGGGTGATCCCGCCGTCTTGATTCACCTGCCCAGCGGCCAGTTCGTCGCCTACGACGCGGTCTGCACGCACGCCGGATGTACGGTGGGCTACAGTTCGTCACGGCAGATGCTGGTCTGCCCCTGCCATGGCGCGGTCTTCGATCCCGCGCACGGCGCGCGGGGCGTCTCCGGCCCCTCCCGTCAGCCACTCGCGACCCTCTCAGTCCAGGTTGATGCCCAGGGGAATGCCTACATCAAGAGCACATGAGAGACGCCGCCCGGCAGTCCGGGCCGTGATTGAACCGGCCGAACATTGCCGACTGGCGGGATCGCGAAACGATCGTGCCGGAACACCAGGCATCGCGCGGCTTCCTGATCGGCATGATTGAAATGAAAGGACGAGGTTCGTGACCACACCACCGATGAGGGACCAGAACCGTGTCTGGAAGCGGCGGCTGACGATGACCGGGGCGACGACGCTCGTCGCGCTCACCGCGATCATCGGCAAGCAGGCCGAGACACTGACACAAACTGCGGCACAGGATGCGGCGAATCCCGTGAGCGAGACTGCGACTCTCACTGATACAGCGGCGACGGTGTCGGCCACCGACGCACCATCGGCGACCGACACCGCGTCAGCACCGGCAGCGGAATCGCTTTCGGACGCATCCATGCCTCTAGCGACGAGCGCCGCGCCCGATGTCGCCACGCCGATTACGGCGGCACCCGTGGTGGAAGCGACACGCGTGGCGAGCAACGCTCCTGCCAGTAGTACGGCTCCGGCTGTGCCGGGAGCATCATCGGAAACACCGACGCCGCTGGCAACGAGCGCTCTGGCAGAGAGCGCCGCCCCGACGGCCCGCGCCGCAGTCGTCACGCAACCGACGGCGACACAAGCCCCATTAGCCCGCGCGGCGACCAATGCACCGGTCACAAAGCAACCGACAGCGACGCAAGCGCCCGTAGTGCTCAGTGCATCCCCAGTCAAACCCCCGATCGCGCCAACGATCGCGCCACCAACCGTCGCGCCCGCAACCCGTGCGCCTGTCGTTCAGCAAGCGAGCGCGCCGAAAGCGCTGCCGACCATCGCGCCACGCCCGACGGTGGCTAGGCCCCTGCCGCCGACGCCTGTCCCGCGGACGCGTACCGGCCCGACGCACGCGTAGTCTTCAACGGGCGTGCCGCGATGTATGACGGCGCCCCGCCCACCACTTGATCGGAGCCGCTCGGCAATGGCAACGACGCACTTCTTCTGGTATCTGGCACGCTCGGCGGGGTTTCTCGCCTATACATTCGCGTGGGGATCGGTGGTCTGGGGGCTACTGATGACCACGCGCTACCTCCCGCGCGCGGACCGCGCGACGCTCTACATCCTCCATCGCCTACTCGGTCTGGGCAGTCTGCTCTTGCTCGTCATCCACTTGTACGCGCTCTATCTCGATCCGTGGGCAAAGTTCTCACCCCAAGACCTGTTCATTCCCTTTCATGCGAATTACCGCCCCTTCTGGATGTCCTGCGGTATCGTGATGGCCTATCTACTCGTCGTGATTGCCGTCAGTTCGCTGCTGCTGTCCCGGCTACCGGTAGTCGTCTGGCGAGGACTCCATTATCTCTCCTTTCTGACCTTCGCCCTCGGCCTGGCGCATGGGATCGGCAGCGGCACGGACAGTCCACGCATGTGGGCGCTCGCGTGGTATACGCTCACGGGGGCGACCGTCGTGGGACTCTGCGTCAACCGTGTCATCTGGGGGCGCCAAGCGGCCCGAAAGGTAAGTGGTCGTGTTGCGATACGGCAGATTGACCCACGCACCCATGCGCTCCGCGGTTTGCAGGCGGCCATCGCAAGCAGCGCGCAACGACCAGGAGCAAAGGGCGGCGCATCCGCCGCAGTGAGAGTCGTGCAGGAGACCGGAGCATCGCTCGCACCGCCCACCGGCGCTGCTGTTCGGTACGCTGTCCCCGCCCAGGGAATCAAGCGCATCGCCCACGAACAAAGGAATGCAGCAGTGCCGATGGACACTGCTGCGGCGACACCGCGTGCGCGTGCGATGGTGGAGCGTGGAAACGCGACGGGAACGCGCGATCAGCGTATCCCACGGATTGCGCGGCGGCGCGTGCAATGATGAGCGCACTGCACAATGGATAGAACAGAGAACAATGAAACAAGGAACACACGCAGCGATTCTCGGAGCGATACTGACCGTACTCGTCATCCTGCTCTTGCTGATCGCGGCATATTGGCAGGGGGTCCTGCCGTTCGTCGGAACGCATTGAGACGAGAGTGACCAAAGGAGCGTCGGTGATGACCCAACCGCGCGGGTCCGCGCCCGCGCGGGCAGTTCACGAGGGTAGTATGCTGGCACAATCAACGGCGCTGCCAAAGGCGCACACGATCCATACCTTTTTCGCAATGGGCTGCCGGGTTGAGGTCCAGATCGTTCACGACGCACAGGCTGATGTCGCTGCCGTCGTGGAGGAAGCGATCGCGGCAATCGTGTCGCTCTTCGCGTTGTATGAGGCGGAACTCTCCCGATTTCTGCCCCAAAGCGGCCTCTCGCGTCTCAATCGTGCCGCCGGTACCGGCGCAGTTCATGTCACGCCGCTCCTCTGTGCGATCACGGCGGACGCGCTGATCGCCGCCGCCGCGACCGATGGATTATTCGATCCGACCCTGGGCACCGTGCTCGCCCACCTCGGCTACGATCGCCCGTTCCCCTTCCCCACGCTGCGGGACGATGGAGCGATCCCCGCCCTGCTGCCGCAGCACCGGCCAGATGGTTGGCGGGAGATCATTGTGGATCAACGGGCGGAGACGATGACGCTGCCGACCGGTATCGCCCTCGATTTCGGCGGCATTGGCAAAGGATGGACGGTGGATCGCGCCGCCGAGCATCTGCGGGAGATCCCCGGTGTTCACGGCGGCCTCGTCAATGCGGGCGGCGACCTGCGTGTCTGGGGCGCCGCACCGGACGAGGACCCGGCATGGACCGTCGGGGTAGAAGCCCCCGATGATCGCGCGCGCGATTGCGCCATCCTCGCCGTCAATGATCGCGCGGTGGCGACCTCGAGCACCGCCTATCGTCGCTGGCGGCGGGGCGAGCGCTGGATTCACCATGTGCTTGATCCGCGCACCGGGCAGCCGGCCACGACCAATCTCGTCTCCGTCACCGTGATTGGGCCATCGGCGGCGTGGGCGGAGATCCATGCGAAAGTCGCACTCATCTCCGGCATAGAAGCGGGGATCGCATACCTGACACGCCAGTGCGGGTATACGGGGTTGTGCATTACTACGGACGGGACACAGCGAGGCACAGCCGGAATGAAAGCGTATCAGCAATGACGACCCCTTCCCTCTGGTATCTGGCGCGGGCGGCGGAATTCCTCACCGATACCTTTGCGCGGCATCGCGGGGAGTGGGTCAGACTGTGCCTTCCGTGTTCTCCGCGCGCTCTGCGCTCAATCTCCGCTCTCTGACGGTTCGCGGATGACCGAGAGGACGGCGGCGGCTTGTTCGTAGCGGTCAAAGGAGGGCATCATGTAGATGCCCTGCACGAAATTCTGCGCCTCGACAATTAACTCCTGCGCGAGGGCGATGCCGACGTGACGGCCATCATTTCCGGCGTCCGCCATGCGCTGCCGAATCGAATCGGTCAGGACAATGCCGGGCACCTCGTTGTGCAGAAACTCCGCATGCCGCGTGTTCTGGAGCGGAAGCACACCGAGCAGGACAGGGATCTCGACCGCGCCGTAGATGTCGAGGAAGCGCCGCCAGCGGTCCAGGTCGAAGATTGGCTGCACCATCACGAAGTGCGCGCCTGCCGCGATCTTCCGCTTCAAGCGCCGCGCTTCCTCGCGCAGATCGTCCCGCGTTGGGTCAACGCCGCAGGCGATTGTGAAGCCGGCGGGCGCGCCAATCGGGTTGCCGCCGATGTCGACACCCTCGTTCATCCGCTGGAGAATGCCGATCAGGCCGACAGAATC
>JALYUS010000106.1 GCA_030853625.1 Chloroflexota bacterium | reverse complement strand
GGTGGAGGCGGAGCGATGAAAGTCGCGCTCGTCTCGCCGTACGATGTCCGCTATCCGGGCGGCGTTGCCGATCATATCCAGCATCTGTCGGGCGTGCTGCGGGTGATGGGCCATCATGTTACGGTGATCGCGCCCGCCGGGACCGGTAACGACGACGCATTTGTGGTCGGGCAGGATTTCTACGGGATCGGCCGTGCCGTCAAGTTCCCCGCCAACGGCTCCTCCGCGTGGATTACGCTGCAACCGTTCGCCCTCACCCGGCCGGTGAAGGAAGTCCTGCGGGCGGAGAACTTCGATGTCATCCACCTTCACGAGCCGCTGATGCCGAATCTGCCGCATATCGTCCTGCGCCATTCGACGAGTATCAATGTCGGGACGTTTCATGCCTTCAGCGAGTCCAATATGGGCTATGCGACCTTCCGCCCCTATTTGCGGCGGGACTTTCGCATGCTGCACGGGCGAATCGCCGTCTCGCGCGCGGCGCGGGCCTATGTGCAGAGTTACTTCCCCGGCCGCGTCGTCGTCGTCCCGAACGGCATCGAACCGGAGCGATTCGGGCCGGGGGTCGAGCCATTTCCGCAGTATCGTGACGGGCGGCCGACGATCCTCTTTGTCGGGCGATACAATGACGCCCGCAAAGGATTCAAGTACCTGACGCGGGCAATCGCCCTCGTTCGCGCGCAGTACCCGGATGTGCGACTCCTCGTCGTTGGCCGGGGCCAACCGAACCGCTATCTCCGGTTCATCGAGAGCCACGGTTTGGAGCGCAACGTCGAGTTCGTCGGCTTCGCAAGCAGCGAAGATTTGCCGCGCTATCACGCGAGCGCGGATCTCTTTTGCTCCCCCGCGACGGGACGCGAGTCGTTCGGCCTCGTCGTGATGGAGGCGATGGCCTCCGGTACGCCGGTTGTGACGACCGCGATCCCCGGCCACCAGGGTATCCTCACCAACGGTGTTGAGGGGTTGATGGTGGAACCGGCATCGGCGCAGGCGCTCGCGATGGCCATCGTGCGCCTGCTCTCGGATCGCTCGCTCGCGCGCGCGATGGGTGAGGCCGGGCGCGCGACTGCCCTGCAGTACTCATGGGATGAGGTGGGGAAACGGGTCGTAGCGGAGTACGCGCAGGCCGCGACGTTGCAGCAGCGGCGGGCATCGTTGAGCGTCGCGCTGCGATGATCTCCAACCTCGTAAAGGACGGCGTGCGGACGCGCATGGACCAGGTCGGTCGGGTGCTGGCGCGCACAGGGCTGACGCCCGATCTGGCGAGCCTGCTTGGGCTGCTGGTTAATGGCGCGGTGGCAGTCGTCCTCGCCACCGGGCGGTTCGGCCTCGGTGGTCTCCTCCTGCTGATCGCCGCGCCCCTCGACATGATAGACGGCGCACTCGCACGCGCAACGGGCAAAGGCTCCACATTCGGCGCGTTTCTCGACTCCAATCTCGACCGGTATTCAGAAGTGATCCTCTTCTTCGGCTTGCTCTGGCATTTCCAGCACGACCCAGGCCATGTGACCGTGCGGACACTCCTCGTCTATGGCTGCGCCACAGGATCATTGCTCGTCTCCTATGCCCGTGCCCGCGCGGAATCGCTGGGGTTCGAGAACGAAGTCGGTATCCTCGCCCGCCCGGAGCGCGTGGTCGGCCTGGGTCTGTTCCTGCTGCTTGGCTGGACCGATGTCATCCTCTGGCTGCTCGCCATCCTCACCTACGTTACCGCCGTGCAACGCCTCGTGCATGTCTGGCTGCGGTGGCGTCAGCAACCGGCGCCGTAGCAACCTGTCACAGCCGCACACAACAGCAAGGAAGAAAAGGCGCAACTTTGCTCTTAGCGAAGTCTTGGCCGTCAATCTCTATTTCATTTATAGTATAGAATAAATAGGCAAGGCAAGTATTACCTATAGGCCTTGATTCGTCTGAACGTGTACGTTAGGGTGAAGGTGGATCAAAGCACATGGAGGTTTTTTCGTGCTTCGGTTCAAGATGATTCATTGGGATTTGGGCAGATTATCGCCAAGGAGGCATCACATGAAGTGGAC
>JALYUS010000072.1 GCA_030853625.1 Chloroflexota bacterium | reverse complement strand
GCCGCGAGAGCGCGAGCGAGGTCGGATCGGCAATCAGGATCGGGTTGAGTGTCCGCGCGTCCGCCGTACCGACCTCGGTGATGCCCGCAGCGGGATCGTTCGGATTGGCGGGCACTGGCGATGCCGAATTCGGCGCGGCGCTCGGTGCATGTGGCACGCCCGGTATCTGCGTCGCTGCGGGCGCGCGCGGCGCCACCTGTGCCACAGCGGTCGGTGAGGCACTGCCCACCGACACACCGATATTCGGTGTCGCAGACGCCGTTGACCCACCGCAGGCCACCAGCAGCGGGAGCAGCAGACAGTAGACAGCAGACAGTAGACAGAAACGGGAGACCCGCCATCGCGTCGTCACACAGTTCATAGTATGTTCCCAGTCCACGTCTGTCATTCCGATGCTTCTCTCTCCTGTCTATCGTCTACTAACTACTTTATTCGATCAATAAATTCGGCGGCGACGTAGCCTTGATTGCTACCGTGACTGACTTTGACCCAGGTCCGCCCCTCCGCATCCTGCGGGTCAGCGAGGACATTCAACACCGTACCGGCGGCGAGCGATTCCAGCGACTTCGCTTTGGTGGAGGGTGATTCGCGCAAGGAAAGGCCGTCCGCGCTATCCTTCACTTTCGCCTTGACCCCCGCGATCAGTTGGCTATCCGTCGCGTTCGTAATCGTCGGCGCGTTCGATGGAAAGGCGACCACGGTCGAGGGCGGCATCGTCGGTGGGGGCGTCAGATTCCGTGCGACACTTGTCGGCGTCGGCGGCGCTGGGGTGATAATGACGACGGCCCCTTGTTGGCCTTGATCCTGGCCACATGCCGCGAGCATGAGCGGCGCCGCTATCAGTGGAATAAGACTCCACTGCGGCCACCGAGCCATCATCCGTCGCAGCCATGTGGACGTTCCCACGCAGACCCCTCTTCCCACTTGCCATACCAGCCGCATGCCATGCCTACCGCCAGTGTCGCAAAGGTCCCCACCCGTGTGTACGAACACGCTGACACGCCCCGTCCATCGCGGGCGCAGTATCGCACAGGCTTCGCATTATGTCTACTTGCGCGTATCGGCCAGAAACTGCTTCATGCCGCCGACGAGGAAGCCGGCAAAGCCGCAGGCGATGTAGAGGAAGCCCATCTCGATCGCTTCGCGTGCCTGCGCGGCATCGCGCACGACGGTGCCGAGAATCTTGCCGCTCCCCTTGCTCTTCTCGACGACGCGCCGCATCTGCTCCTGAACAGAGGGATGATCGAACTGGTTCGGCACGCCGAGCGCGTGGCTCATATCACCGCGCCCAACAAAGAGGACATCCAACCCCTCGACTGCACAGATCTCTTCGAGGTTATCCACGGCGCGCGGGTTCTCAATGTGCGCGATGGTGAGCACTTCGCGATTGAGATGCTGCATTGCGTCGTACATACTCATGCCACTGAGGCCGTAGTCACTGGCACGTGGGGAGGCGCTGCCCCGCCAGCCGCGCGGCTGGTAGCGGCACGCCTGCACGAAGTCCTCGGCCTCCTCTTTCGTGTTGATCTGCGGCACATGGAGACCCTGCACGCCGAGATCGAGGTAGCGCAGGATCAGTTGCGGGTCGCGCACGGGGCAGCGGGCAATGGCAGTCATGCCGCGCGCCTCGGCAGCGAGCGCCATTGGATAGACGCCCTCGTAGTCAATGTAGCCGTGCTCGCAATCAATGATGCCGAAATCCATCCCCGCGAGCGCCGTCAGTTCCATCGCCATCGCCGACGGCATCGGAATGAACGGCCCGATCACCGCCTCGCCCCGGAGCATCTTCGCCTTCGTCGCATTCTCGCGCATGCTTTTCCCCTCTCAACGATTCATGCAAATCCACCGCCGCCATCATACGGGGAGTAGCGAGCAATGAGCAATGAGCGACGAGTAGTCAGTAACCTATAATGTTATCTATTTCTTTCTACTATCTACTGATTACTGTCTACTCGTCTTGACAGGAACGGCCTGACCGCGTAGGATGCTCTTCGCCTCAGTGCCGAGGTAGCTCAGTCGGTAGAGCATACGACTGAAAATCGTAGTGTCGGCGGTTCGATTCCGCCCCTCGGCACCATTTTTTCCCTTTCCATGACAAGCAGAAACGGATCGCTCTGGACAGCGGAAAGAATCTCCATGAACATTGCCGTCCATTACTCCCGGTCTGCCGCCGCTCTGGTTGATGCGGGGCGAATCACGCCGGATTATTTCAAGTGTCCTGCCTGGCCGGAGTTACTCGCGACGGTGCGAGCAACGTACCCGCTCTATGTCCACTTTCCTTTGCGTGTCGGGTGGGGTATTGGCGACGCCATGGACACGGAAACAGGCCAACGGGCGGATTGGGCGCGGATCGAAACGCTGCTCAGTGAGACTAACACGCCGTTTGTCAATGTCCACCTTGAGCCGACGACCGACGATCACCCGGATATTCCCGCTGATACGACCGATCCCGATCCCGATCCCGATCCCGATTACATCGAATTCCTCACCGACTGCCTGATTCGCGATGTCCGCGCCGTCGTTGCACGGTTCGGCCCGGAGCGCGTGATCGCCGAGAACGTACCCAATGGCGACGGCTGCCTGCGCCCCGCCTATCTGCCGATGGTCGTCCGCCGTGTGATCGAGGAGTGCGATTGCGGCCTTCTTTTCGACATCTCCCATGCCCGCCGCGCCGCCCGCGCCCTCGGCATGGATGCGCGGGAGTACATCGCCTTGCTTCCGGTTGAGCGGACGCGGGAGATCCACCTCACCGGCATTCAGCAATTTGACGACCGGTGGATTGCCCTCTTGCGCGGTGCGGGCCTGCGTGACAGCCTGATCGCGCAGTTCGCCGGTCGCTGGCAGGATCATCTCCCCTTCACCGGCGCGGACTGGGAATTCACCGTATGGTCGCTGGATCAGATCGCGCGCGGACTGTGGGGCCATCCCTGGATCATCGCGTTGGAGTACGGCGGCGTCGGCCCGTTCTGGGAAGCCCTTACCGATCCTGTCATCCTCGCTGCGGAGGTTCCCCGCCTCGCCGCGATGGTCCATGCCTGCCGGGTTCCCGGTTCGTAAAGCGTGCTATCATTCCCATGCATGTATGGGTGAGGAAGCGGGAGCGCGTGATGCAGCAGTTGCAGTCTATCGGAGCATTGGAGACGATTGCGCTCATCGTGTTCGTCACCGTCGGCGTTGCGCTGCGCACCTGGCTGATCCGTGCCGAGCGGGATGGGCGGCTCGATCGCTCGCGCTGGGTCTTTCGTAGAGGAAACGTCGCAAATACACAAGGCGTATGGGCCTCCCCACACCAGCGCAGCGCGGCGGAAAGCCACCAGCCGGAACAGGAACTCCCACCCCTCCCCTTCCGCGATCAGCGCCCGCCCGACGATCAATAGCCGTCAGTTCGTTGTGGGTTAGCGAAGATCGTAGCAGTTAAGATCACCACAGCATATCTTTGATGTACAGTGTCTTTAGGGGGTACGCTATGCTCCCTGACTACATCAACGCCATTATGCGCCACGCCACCTACGAATTGCTCGACGATGGCGCCTATTATGGTCATATCGCGACCGCGAATCTCGCTGGTTTATGGGCTAATGAGCAAACTCTCGAAGCATGCCGGAACGAACTGAAGAGCGTGATCGAAGATTGGCTCATTTTCGCCCTCGAATGCCATCGCACAATTCCCGTTATCGTATTGCCTCACGAATAAATCTTACTCTGACAGGGTCGTTGCCTCATCAATGATTCTTACTCTGGCCAGTCGCCAGAGTGCGTCCTGTCCCGCCTCAATCTCCCGTCGTACCGCCGCTGGATTGAGCGTCAGGTATGCTTTACGCAGATTCTCTTTCACGCATTCCTTCACTGCCGGTGCGGCCAGCATCCGCTGATACGGCGTCTGCGCGACATCATACCGCTTCGTCACTTTGCCGCCTTCGCGCTGCTTGCTGATGAGTTGCACCGACGGCCAGAAGTAGTTCGTGTACAGCCGCAAGGGTACATA
The DNA here is from genome assembly GCA_030853625.1 of Chloroflexota bacterium. Taxonomy (GTDB): domain Bacteria; phylum Chloroflexota; class Chloroflexia; order Thermomicrobiales; family JALYUS01; genus JALYUS01. The sequence continues at coordinate 927 of JALYUS010000072.1, read as the reverse complement.
GACCGCCGCCAGCGCTGCGTACGCCGTCTCCCCTTCATAGCGATCATACCTGATCGTCTGTCGAACAATCGAATCGTTCTTCTGCTCAATCTGCCCAGCGGGCACCCGCACTGATCGTTCTTCTTGTACGGGCGACAGCGCGTGAAGGTGATTTCCTCACGCGCACAATACCGCACCAAGTGGTGGTTGATGAACTCGCCGCCGTTGTCCGAGTCGAGACCGAGCACCGGCATGGGCAGCAGCGTGCGGGCGTGAGCAATCGCCGTGCTGACCGCCTGCTCGCCCCGGTTGAGGAGCGCGACGCATTCCGTCCACTGCGTGGCGATGTCAGTGAGTACGAGGCTGTAGAGATACTCCCCGCTTGCGCAGGAGCCGCCATGAGCGACCATACCGCCCAAAGGGCACCCGGATCTCAAGAAAGCCGGGTCGGTCGTCGTCCCAGTCGGCAAAGGTGCGGACAGGAATTTGGTGTTTGAGCAGCGATCCCGGTTTGGTTGTCGTCCGTCCGCGCGGCAGGAGAGTACGGCGGGTCGGCGCGAGCAGGCGATCCGCCGTGGCCGGGCTGAGGGAGAGGAGCAAGGCGCGCGTCGGCGCATCGAGCGTCAGTTCGCCATGTCGTTCGAGGGCATCAAGCAAATCGGGTAATCCTGGCACGAGCCGTTTACTGCAAATCCGATCGGCGATTTCCCAGAGTCGGACGAGGACGCGTTGGACGACAGCGGTGTACGTCTTCTCGCGTGACCGCTTGACCGGACGGGAACGAGCACGCGGCGGATGGTTCAAGAGGGTCAGCGCGTATTTGCGGTGATAGCCGGTCGTCGCGACGAACTCCGCAAGAATGCGTTGTTTCTCTGCGCCCGTCGCGATGACATAGCGCGGTGAGACGACCGTCAGCAGTTCGCGTTTGCTGGTCATACTCATCATTGC
>JALYUS010000402.1 GCA_030853625.1 Chloroflexota bacterium | reverse complement strand
CGCCCTCTGGGCAGGATGAACCGCCCGCCCCATCCTCAGTCCTGAATCCTCAGTGCGTATGTGCGGCGGCCTCGTGGCGGGCGTGGGACTCCTTGATGATCGTCTCCTGCAAGTGCGTCGGGACGGTTTCGTAGCGGTCGAAGTGCATCGAGAAGGTGCCGCGCCCCTGGGTCATCGAGCGGAGGTCGGTGGCATAGCGTTGCACCTCGGCGAGTGGCGCGTCCGCCTCGATCGTCGTGAATCCTCTGCCCGGGTTCATGCCGTGGACGCGACCCCGCTTGGTGTTCAAGTCGCTCATGATGTCGCCGGTGTAAGAGTCCGGGACGGTGATCTCCATGTGGTAAACCGGCTCCAGAAGCGTCGGGTGAGCCTTCTGCGCCGCCTCCTTGAAGCCCTGCGACCCGGCGATCTTGAAGGCCATTTCGGAAGAATCCACGGGATGGTACTTGCCGTCCGTCAGCGTCACGCGGACATTCGTCACCGGGAAGCCGGCGAGGAAGCCCTCGTGCAGCGACTCGCGGATGCCTTTCTCGACCGCCGGGATGAAGTTCTTCGGCACGTTGCCGCCGACGACCGTGTCCTTGAACTCGAAATCGTTGGTCGTCGTCGGCTCAACGATCAGCACGACTTCCGCGAACTGGCCGTGCCCGCCCGTCTGCTTCTTGTGGCGGGACGTGACCTGCGCTGTGCCTTGCACCGTCTCGCGGTACGGAACGACGGGCAGGTCGAGGTCCACATTGACGCCGAACTTGCGCGCCATCCGTTCCGTCGCAATTTGGACATGCGAATCGCCCATGCCGGAGACAAGTGTGTCGCCCGTCACGGGATCGCGGGCGATCTGGATCGTCGGGTCCTCCTCGATCAAGCGATGGAGGCTCGTGCCAAGTTTGTCGAGATCGCCCTTGCTCTTCGGGCGCACCGCGACGGTGTACGACGGGTTCGGGAAGTGGACGCCATCGAGGACGATCGGATGCTCCGGCGTGCAGAGCGTGTCGCCGGTCGCTGCCTCGGCCAGTTTCGTCACCGCGCCGATGTCGCCGGTTCCGACCTCACCGACCGCCGTCTGCTCCTTGCCGCGCATCATATAGAGGCTGCCGATATGCTCCGGCTTGGTGCGATTGGCATCGAGCAGGTTCGTGTTCGTGCGGATCGTGCCGCTGTAGACGCGGAAATAGGTCAATTTGCCGACGTAGGGGTCCGCCATCGTCTTGAAGATCAGGGCGACGGCCGGTTCGTTCGCGCCGAGTTTGAGCGTGGTGGCCTTACCATCCGGCGTTTGCGCGGCGACATTCGCCATGTCTGCGCTGGGCAGGATGTCCACGATTGCGTCGAGCAGCGCGCTCGTGCCCGCCGTCTTGTGGCAGGCGCCGATGAGCACGGGCACGATGTCGCCCGCCGCGACCGCCGTGCGGAGCGCCGCCTTCAGTTCGTCCTCGCCGATCTCCTCATCACTGAGGAAGCGCTCGATCAGAGCATCGTCCGTCTCGGCGATCTTCTCGATGAGCGCCAGTCGCGCTTCCGCAACGGCGCCGGTCATGTCGGCGGGGATGCTCGTCTTCTCCGCGCTTCCGTCGTTCCTGCCGCTCGTTGTGTAGGCGGTGCGACTGAGGAGGTCCACATAACCGGCGAACGCCGCCTCGCTCCCGATCGGCAGCTGGAGGGGAATGACGGCGCTGCCCCAACTCGCCTGCGCCTGCTGGAGGGTGCGGGCGAAGTTCGCGTTCTCGCGGTCCAGTTTGTTCATGAAAACGAGGCGTGGGAGCCGCGCCTCGTCCAGATACGTCCAGATTTGCTCGCTGCCGACCTCCACGCCGGAGGCGGCGCAGAGCACAATGACAGCAGCGTCCGCCGCGCGCAGGGCGGATTTGATCTCACCGACGAAATCCGCATAGCCGGGCGCATCGAGGACATTGATCTTGTGGTCGCGCCATTCGAGCGGCAGAACCGCCGTGCTGACCGAGATGTGCCGCTTGATCTCATCCGGGTCCCAATCCGAGATCGTGTTGCCCTCCTCGACGCGACCGAGGCGTGTCGTCGCTTTCGCGGTAAACAGCATCGCTTCCGCCAATGATGTCTTCCCCGCGCCACCATGCGACAGCAGGACGACGTTGCGAAGTCTCTCGGGGGGATACTGTTTCATCGCGGATACCTCCAC
>JALYUS010000397.1 GCA_030853625.1 Chloroflexota bacterium | reverse complement strand
TGGTCGGTGCTGACGCGGCAATGTGTGGATCGGCGCATCGGGGAGATCGAGACGCTGGCGCGGGAAGTGGCGAGTTGGGAACAGGCAGGCAATGTCGCGAAGGCGACGGTGGAGTGGCGATTCGGGGTGGGCGAGGCGCGCACGAAGTTGGCACGCCTCTATCCCATCACAACCCCTGTGGCGGAGGACTAGTGTCGTCGAGTGCCTCGCCCATGTAATTCTGCGGCTGTGTTGCCGTCAGATTCCAGGACGCACCGCCATCGGTTGTCTTGTAGATGCCGAGCAGGTTCTCCGAAAAGCCATTCACCGTGCCGACGATGGCGAGGTAAAGCGTCTGCGGCGCGCTGCGCGCGATCGCTAATTGCGAGCGGTCCCACGCCGTCGCGGTGGGCAGGCCAGTCATCATCGGCGTGAATCTGCCCGCCGTCCCGTCCGTCGTGGATTTGTAGATGCCCGCGTACCCGTACCCTGTACCCGCCTCGCTGAGCACGACGTAGACATTTGCTCCGTCAACGGCGATGTCCGTCACGCGGGCATTGGGGAAGCCGACATTGACCGCGACCCGCGTCCAGTTTGCGCCGCCATTTGTGGACTGATAGAGTCCCACCGTCGTCCCCGCCCAGACGTTTGGTCCGTTCGCCGCCATCACGCCGATGCCAACGGAGGTCGCTCCATAGGGAGCGAAATTGGGCAGGCCAGTACCCACAAGCATCCATGTCGCGCCACCATCTGTCGTCTTCAGGACGCCGACACCGAAATAGGAATCGCCATTGAATCCGTTGGGAAACGCGTAGTTTGTCTCACCAGTCCCAGCATAGAGCGTGTTGTCCGTCGAATCAGCGGGATCGAGTGCGAGCGAGCCGATGGAGAGCGACGCCTGCCTGTCCGTGAGCGGCGTCCAGGACGCGCCGTCATTCGTGCTCTTTCAGACGCCGCCGTCCGCCGTGCCGAGGAAGAGCAGGCCGGGGGTGTGCTGGCCGGCAACAATCGCGGTCGCCCGGCCGGAGACGGTATGGAAGCGGTAGTCCTGGTTCGGGTTGAGCGTTTCGGTGTTCTCCGGCGCGGGGCCAAGCGGCTGCCAGACGGCGCTCGGCGGGGCCAGCCCATTCTTGCTCACGGGCGTGCCTTTCCCGCCGATTGCAGCGGGGAGACTTTGCACCTTTGGCAGCGCCCGCGCCTGCTGGGAAGCAGCGACCCGCGCCTGCCCGGCAGTCGTGCCGCTCGGCGCTTGCCGGAGGCTGGCAAACTACGCCTGTTCCGCGCGATGATCCGGGATACCCGCATTCACCGGCGGCGATGCGAGCGGTACGGCTGCTGGATCCGCCCCCCCACTGCGGCAGGCACTCCTCCCCATGTGACCAGAAAACTCCCCAGCAACCCACAAACGGTCAATAGCCGCATTCTGCGGCCATAGCGATACCCCATCCCGATCCCCTCCCTGATGCTTCTGTATTCCCCACGCATGCATGATACGCTGTTCTCGTCAGTTACCGCAAGATACACTCAGCCGACCATGCCGGGAACGAATGGGCGGCGTTGCTCGTTCATATGGTACGGAATTCGCCGATACAAGGAGGTTCACCATGTCTAAGCGAACGATTGCGCCGCTCATAATCGCCAGTCTGATCCTCTGCCTGATGGCGAACGCGGTTCTGGCGGCGGACGGTTTCGCTGCGCCCGCCTTTGACCAACGCTGGCGGCAGGACGAGCAGATCGCGCCGAACTTCTGGGGACCGCTCGCCCTCGCGCATCCGGGCCAATACGAGCAGTACGCTTACAGCAATCCGTGCCAAACCTCCCCACAAGAGCCACGCCCCTGCGATCTCGTCCCCGCGTATACCCGCCGCCTCGTGCAGTATTTCGATAAGGGTCGGATGGAATTCAATGAAGTGCCGGGCCGCGCGCCTGTCACCTCCGGCCTCCTCGTGCGCGAGATGATCTCCGGCCGCATGCAGGTCGGCGATACCGCCTTCGAGACACGCGCACCGGCGCGGATTTCCGTCGCGGGGGATTTGGACAATCTCTTTCCGCTCTACAGCGATCTCACCGCGCCGCTGCCGCCGCAACCCCTCGCCGGTGGCGCGCCGGTGCAGACCGAACTGACGCCCAATGGCCCTCAGGCCGCTGCGAATCTTCCCCAGGATGCGGCGGCGGCTATCGCGACGACCGACAGCGCGACCGGCTTTCCGCTGCCGCGCATCTTCGCGGCATATCGGGATCAGGTCGGCGTGCCGGTGATCGGCCTCGCGATCACGCAGCCATTCTGGGTACAGGTGAACGTCGCGGGCGTGCAGCGGCGCGTGCTGATGCAGGCCTTCGAGCGGCGCGTACTCACGTACAACGCGGCCAACCCCGACCCGTTCAAAGTTGAATTTGGCAATGTCGGGCAGCATTATTACCAATGGCGGTATGGTGGGTAAACCTCACCCCCGACCCCTCTCCTTTGCCACCAAGCAAAGGAGAGGGAAGAAAATCGGGATGCGCCTTATGGTTGCGAGGGGGTCTCAGCGGGCCATTCAGCGGGGAAGAGGGCAACGACGTTCCACGGGTCGGGCGCGTCCTGGGCGCCGAACCAGCCGCGCTCGAAGTGCTGGGCGCGGCGGCCATCCGGCAGGGTGCGTTCCACGGCGCGCGGATAGCCCATCATCGGCAAGGCGAGGCCGACGAGATCGAGCGCGTGCCAGCGATTCCAGAAGGGCGGCTCCATTGTCACCACGCCATAGGGATTCCCCGGCACAGAGAAGGTGACGGATGCGACCGGGCCAGGAGCGAGATTCCCATCGCGATACGGACGGACGAAATCATCCATGAGGGTGCCCGGGCAGGCGGTCGCGCTCACTTCCTGATGCCCCTTCACATCCTCCCGGCTGCCGTGACCGGCGCGGAGCCAATCGTCGCAGACCTCAGCAAGGGCGCGCAGTTGCGTCGGCGTCGCATGCTGGTCGTCACCAATCGGCACCTCGACGGCGAGGGCGATGCGATTCTCCGGCCACGCACCGCAATGCCAGAGCACGGCATCGAGGTCGCGACAGAGCCACTTCTCGCCGTTTTTGCCGATGGCGATGTGGTACATCAGGCCATCACCACGCTGCCCGCCGCCCCAATCCTTCGCACAATGATACGTAGCGTCCGCCTGCAATTGCGCGAGATCATCGAGGCGCACTGCCGGGCCGTTGTAGTGGACGATCACGCCCCGCTTCTCCGCGAGCGGGCACGTCTCATTCGGCCCGCCATCCGCATTGCGCGCCAGTTGATCGCGAATATCAGTCAATCCCGAAATTGGCTCCATTGGTTGCGCTCCATTTCCAATCACCTGATTTGCAATCATCACAATCGCCGCTGCGTAGCCATCGCCCGGCACGGCCCATTGCCGCTCCGGCCGCACCAGATCACCGACGCGCGGCATTCCGTCGTGGAAATTATGGCGGGAGTCGAGCATTCCCCAGTCCGCCATCACAGGCGGGTCCGCTGCCATTGTGTAACAGACAAGATGCTCGTAGTGCGCCTGCACGCCCGCTTCGAGTGAGGCGAAGGTCGCGCCGGGGGCATCATTGCTCGTGACGCCCAAACCGCAGGCGTCGAACTGCTCCGTCCAGTGGCGAGACGTGAACCACGCGGATTCGTGACACGCCTGAGCGAGGGCGAGATCGGCGTTGAGGCCGATCTGCGCGCCCAGGTGGAAATACGCCACCGCGATGGCGTCCGCTTGCGCGGCGTTGTGTGGGCGGACGGCATCCGCCCACACCTGCTGCGGACCGACCGGCAGCGAGAGAAACGACGATTCCGTGGTGTACGCCATTGGCTCCTCCTTTGTGCATCATGCGCTGCGTGATTGCAGGACATTTGTTCGATGCTTAAAGAAGCCGCGACGACGGCAAGATGGACAAATCTCGGTAAATCTA
>JALYUS010000392.1 GCA_030853625.1 Chloroflexota bacterium | reverse complement strand
TGGTCACGTTCGGCCACGAACCGCTGGATGCCTTTGAGGATGTAGTCCGGCGAGAGATGCGCTTCCTCATAGACCTCCGCCGGGCTGCCGCCGGTGCGCCAGCGGTTATCGAAATCGGAGGACATCGCGTAGTCGTCCGCCAGCCGGTGCGTCACCCAATCGCGCATCAGGCGGCGCGCGCTGTTTGTGATGTAGGTCATGTCGAGTTGATCCGCCGGGGAAATGATCGTCTCCCGATACTCCTTCGGCTGCCGCTTGAACAACTCCGGGCTGACGACGGCGACGAGTTTGACGTTCAGGCCGAGTTCGTCCAATTTCGGGAGCAGGCTGACCGTGTTCGCCGTGGACATTGTGCCCTGGACAAGGATCGTGCCGCCGCGTGGCTGGCCCGCTTTGTACTCTCGGATCAGGTACGCGCCCCTGGCCGCCTCGAAGTGGGAAGCCATGCCGAGGGCGGCGCGGTCCGGGATCTGAATCGGCGGCCGGGTCAAGTGCAACGCGATGATCGGCGCCTCTGTGGCAAACGCCGCACCGAGCAGCACGGGTACCTCATTGTACTCCCACGGGATGAGGTTGATGATGCGCCCCTCCGGGAAGAGCTGCGTGACGCCTGGCGAAAAAATACCGAAGTGCGTCCGCGAGTCTTCCGCCGTCTCGGGGCCGGAGTGACCGGCGACCCAGAGCACTTTACCGACCTTGATGTCCGAATCTTGCGCGACCTGGCTGAAGAGCCGCATCAAGCCGTACTTCAGGTACGAGAAGGAGGCGTAGGTCGAGTGCGCCGCATAGAAGCCATCGAAGTTCTCGTACGGTGTCGGGGAGAAGTTGACCGTCGCGATCCCGGCGCTGACGCCGGAGTTGGTGAACTCGGTGATCTCCTGCGGCAGGAGCGCGCCGTCGGGGCTGTCATGACGTTCGTAGCGCCCCCAACCGGGGATGTCGCCGTATCCCTGCATGAAACCCGCGATATTCGTTGATTCCGCGAGATCGGCGGACATCGCGAGAAAGAGCGGCCGACCGTAATGCTGGCGACCGAGGCTGTTGATGTATGCCCCCCACTTGGCGAATCCCGCGCGGTTCGGGGCGCTGGCGCCGGGCTTGACAAAGAGATCGTCGGGGTAATTCTTGAAGTCCCAGAAGCGCTTGTCCTCAAACGGGTTCTTCGCGGTATCGAGTTTGAACCCCGGAATCTCCTCGGGCACTGAATCGCCGAGTTCAACGAAGCGATCCGCGAGGTAGTCCACAAGGGCGTCGTCGCTCGTGATCGTCTCTGCGATCACCTTCAGGTTCGCCTCGAATTGGGCGCGCATGGCAGCGGCATCGGATGGTGCGGCCTCGCCGAAGCCTGCCCATTGCACGCCGTATTTATCCGCGAATTCCTGCCGCCCTTGCCAGAAGATCTCCGAGTTCAGTTTGTGCGGCGTGCCATGCGATTTGTAGCCGGTAACGCCGTAGCCGCGTCCCTTAATCGTCTTGAACCACGTCATGTTCGGGACGTGGTCGGAGTTCGGCGTCTCCATCGTTTCGAGTAGCGCATGCGTGACCGCATCGTAGTCAGAACCATGCTCCGTGCCGTGAACGCGAAACCCGTACGGCGCGAACCATGTTTCCGGCGTCCCGTTGACGACATCGCCGACGGCCACTTCGTCAATGCCGAAGTTATTCCAGTCAATCAGGCTATAGAAATTGTCGAGGCCGAGGCCAAACGCCGAGTTCTTCGTCTCGTGCCATGCGCCCGGCGTCAGGCCACCCTCGCCGTCCACGGCGAAGACCTTGACACCCGCAGCGCCCGCGCGCTTCAGGGCCATTGCCTCGCCCGCCGCCGCCGGTGCGCCGTGCCCGGATGGGCCGGTATTGAATTTGAGGAAGAGCGTCTTCCCCTCCATCTCAGCATGGCCGGCGAGGCCATTGTGCCGCCGGAAACCGAGGAGGTCCTGCCACATCAGTTGACGCTCATCAGCCTCCGGTACCGCGTATTTCTCGTCGCCCGTGCGGTTATACTTCGCGCGGAGCGCGGTATTGTACGCCGCAAGCGTCGCGTAGACGAGCGGCACGGTGTGCCCGGCAACGAGCACGTAGCGGTCGCCGAATCGCTTCTCCGGGTGGCGGATGTCCCACCGCATGAAACCGCCGAGCGTGAGGGCGACGAACATGTGCCGCTTCGAGCGCGAGCCGCCGGGATGACCGCTCTGACGGTAATTCTCGAAGACATCAATGAAGTTGTCTATGCAGTCACCGATCTTTTCCCAATACGGGAACTGTTTTTCGAGTTCGGCCTGCCGGACACTCAGACTCGGACTGACAGTTACCGCCACGTTGCCACCTCCCATTTCGTTCTATACCAGCGATCAGCCATGGCCGTCCTCACTGACTGTTACCTGCTACCTACTATCTCGTGACTACTGACTACTCGTTCAACCAGGTAAGACGCGGCTTGATTTGCGGGTTCACCGGCGTGTTCGGCATCTGCCCGCGCAAGGCGCGTGCCGCCTCCTCGCCGACGCGACAGTGCATGATCGCAAAGGTTATGTCGGCATAACTCGCCGTGTGCGGGACGAGTACGACATTCTCCATGGCCATCAGCGGGCTATCCTTCGGCAGCGGTTCGACCTCGAAGACATCAAGCCCCGCACCGGCAATCTTGCCGTCCTGGAGGGCAGCGATCAGCGCCGCTTCATCGACGACCGGGCCGCGCGACGTGTTGATGAGATATGCTGTCGGCTTCATCAGCGCGATCATCGCCGCGTTGATCATATGGTGCGTGTCGGGCAAGAGCGGCGTGTGGATCGAGATGTAGTCGCTCTGGCGCATCACGTCTTCGAGCGAGACGATCTCGACGCCAAGTGCGGCGGCGCGCTCCGCCTGGACATACGGATCGGAGGCGATGACGCGGACATCGAGCGGGACGAGGCGGCGGTGGAACTCGCGCGCGATCTGCCCGAAGCCGACCAATCCGACCGTCTCGCCGTGGATCGGTCCCATCGGGGAGAGAAAGGGTGCTCGACTACTACCCCCATCTACCCAGGCGCCGGTTCGTATCCATTTATCCTGCCGCGTGATCTTCTTCGCGCAATCGAGCATGAGCGCGAGCGCGTGATTTGCCACTTCCGGCAGGCAGAAGTCCGGGATGTTGACGACGACGAGGTTGTGATCGCTCGCCGCCGGGACATCAATCGTGTCATAGCCGACGCCGTAGCGGACGAGCGCGCGGCAATGTTCGAGATGGTCAATCACCTCGCGCGTGAAATGCGCGCCGGGCACGAGCAACGCGTCCGCATCGTGGCAATGCTCAATCAACTGCTCCGGCGTCGTCAGATTGCCGTAACTGACGAGACCGTCCGCGAACTCAGCCAGCCCCTTACGTTCTTGTTCCAGCGGCGCACCGGGCGGCGCGCTCGTCTGCACAATCTTGAACTGTGGCATCGCTCCTCCGTCGCTCAGTTCGGAGTTCGGAGTGAATCATCTTCGCACCTCGAACCCCGAACTCCGAACTAGTATTTGATCACTTCCGATTGCGCGCGCGGTTGCCAGCCCTTGACGGATTGCGCCTCAATCGTCGCCTCGTGGAGCATGAAGCGAGATTCGGAGGCGAGCGCGAGATACTGGTAGCCTTCGGCGATCCGGGCGCTCACTGCCTGGTGATCGGCGCAATGAATACCGGCGGCGACGTGATGCTTCTTGCAGGTCTGAAGAATGTGCTGCATCCCTTCCTGGAAGACCTTCGCCTCTGACCACATCGCGGGCGTCTCGCCCATATTACCGAGCATGTCGTTCGGGCCGACAAACACGCCGTCAATGCCGCCTTCCGCGAGCATCGCATCGAGGTTGTTGATCCCTTCGGGCGACTCGATCATGATAATGACACAGATTTCGTCACTCGCGCGTTTGTTGTATTCGCCCGCCTGGGCATCGAAGGAGGCGTTGTAGCGTCCACCGCCGTAGGAGCGGTTGCCAACGGGCGGGTGCTTGGCGGCACGGGCGATGAGGCGCGCTTCCTCGACGGTGTTGACCATCGGCGCAACGATGCCCCACGCGCCCGCGTCCAACACGCGCTTGATGTTTTCGTGATGCCCTTGTGGCAGGCGCACCATCGGCGCACACCCCGTGCCGCGCATCGCCATCATCATCAGCGCGACGGTCTCGATGTCAATCGCGTTGTGCTCCCAGTCAATCGTCAGCCAGTCGAACCCGGCTGTCGTCATCGCCTCGACGGCGAGCGGCGCACCGTAACTGAGCCACGTTCCGACCGAAGGCCGACCCTCTTTGAGCGCCCGCTTGACGTGATTTTCCCGCATGTGCTCTGCTCTCCCTCTTCACTACGAAGCAATGAGCAATGAGTGTGAGCGTTGATCCCCTCATTGCTCATTGCTCAACATTCCGACCAGATGGCCGCTTTCGTCCGCGATCAGCGGTTCCAGTTCACCGACGAGTTCCAGATTGTCGTTCATCCGCACTTCATCGAGCAGGGCGGGCGAAACGGCGAGGGTGTCGAGATGCAAGGTGCTGTGAATGCGTGCGATGCGCGGCGGGCGTTCGACCCCGCGCAAGGCGGAACGGATCGCCCATTCGATCGCGTCTTCATCGTTCGCGCGGATAATCGGGATTTTCGCCGCCGCGATGGCTTCGGCGGTGATCGCGTTCATCATCAGTGCGTGATGGTCAATCTGATCGAAGACGCGCCGCGTCGTAAAGTCGGCGAAGCCGATGCCCATCGCGTTGCCGTGCGTCTCCGGCGTCAGATTGAGGATGACGATGCGGGTGAAATCCGGCACTTTCGGGCCGCCGAAGCGCCGCCACATACCGATGATGTTCGGGTCCATCCCCGTGCCGCTGATATTCTTGCCCATCGTATCTATTATTAGCACGTCCAGTTGATCGAACGGCACACGCGGCAGCAGCGTATTGGCGACGGTGAGGAGCGCGGCGTCGGTGGCGATAATCGCGTCGGGCCGGGAGACGCGGATTGTATGCACCTGCTCGTAGGCGTTCTCGACAATGTGAATACCGGCGACGATGTTCGCCCGCT
>JALYUS010000804.1 GCA_030853625.1 Chloroflexota bacterium | reverse complement strand
TGAGGACGTTCGGAGCACTGGTCGGTGGCTCGCGCGGCGTGACGGCGGCGGCCGCTTGCGGTCCGGCGACGGTCGTGTCGCCCGCGAGTGGCTGATTGGACTGATCTTCCTGCATCGGTTTCTCCCTGGTGAAGCCTGCTTCACCCCTATCCCAAATTCCCGCGCTCGCGCTGGATGTATGCGGCGGTGCGGAGAGCGAGGGCCTGAATCGTCGTCGTTGGGTTGCCGACCGCGCTCGTGACGAAAATGCTGCCGTCCACGATGAAGAGGTTGTCCACATCGTGCGCCCGGCCCCAGCGATCCACGACGGATGCCGCCGGGTCGTCGCCCATCCGGCAGGTGCCGAGCAGGTGCCAGCCGGAGGGCCGGAACGGATTGGACGCCAGCACCTCGGTCGCGCCTGCCGCGCCGAGCGCTTCCCGCGCGCGGGCGATGCCGTGATCGAGCATCTTCCGGCTGTTGTCGCTCAGGCGGTAGCGGACGAGCGGCGCGGGGATGCCGTGCGCGTCCACCAGATCGGGATCGAGCGTCACCGCGTTGTGCTCCTCCGGCAAATCCTCGCCCATCACACCCATGAAGGCCATGTGCCCGAAGCGCTCGGCGAACGTCGCGTGATGATCGTGGCCCCACGGTACACGCTGCCCGGCAAGCCCGCCCATCGCCGCGCTCAAGGGGCCGGATTGCCGGACGACCTGCAACTGGTAGCCGCGCACGAAGTCGTTTTGCGGATCGGTCTCGTAAAACTCATGGCTGAGGATGCACGCACCGATTGTCCCCTTCATGCTGTCGAGTGGTTCGGGGAAGACGCCGCCGACCGAGGCGTAGCAGTGATACATCAGGTTTTTGCCGACGACCCCACTCCGGTTCGCCAGCCCCGCTGGGAAGTGGCGCGAGCGCGAATTGAGCAGCAGGCGCGGCGTGCCGACGCCATTGCAGGCGACGATCACGACCGGAGCCGTCTGCTCCTGCAATTGCCCGTCCGCGTCGTAGTAGAGCGCGCCGCGCGCCCGACCGCTCGCGTCCACCGTCACTTCGCGCACGCGGCAGCGTGTCCGCAATTCGACGCCGAGGGCGATTGCGCGCGGCCAGTAGGTGACATCCGCACTGGAACGCGCGCCAGTCGGGCAGCCGAGATCGCAGGGGCCGCAGAGGTTGCAGGGTCGGCGGCCATCGTCGCCGTAGGGCGCGGTGATGATCGCAGCGTCGGAGGGCCACCAGTGCCAGCCGAGTTTATCGAACCCGCGCGCCACCGTTTCACCGAGTGGGCCGATGGGGAGCGGTGGCGTCTGGCGTGGCGAGCGGGGCGGCTGGGCCGGATCGCCCGCGAGGCCGGAGACGCCGATCATCCGGTCGTTGAAGTCGTAATACGGTTCCAGTTCGTCGTAGGTCAGCGGCCAGTCGTCCGCGACGCCGTCGAGCGAGCGGACGCGGAAGTCGGACGGATGGAAGCGCGGAAAGTGCGCGCTCCAATGGATCGTGCTGCCGCCGACGGCGTTGAACATCAGCGGCGTGTAGGTGGATTCCGCAGCATTGACCGGGTAATCTTCGGGCATCTGGCGGATATTCGGATCGGGGTTGAAGTCCGTCAGGCGGCGCAGTTCCCAGTCGTCGCCGTAATGTGGCAGGGATTGCGGATCAACCCAGTCGCCCTGATCGAGGCAGACGACCCGGAAGCCGGTGTTGGCGAGACTCCACGCGACCGCCGCGCCGGACGCTCCCGCGCCGATAATCAGTACGTCGGGGTCAGCGATCTGCGGCGATGGGCCGCGATACGGGTAATACGCGTTCATCCTGCCCCTTTCGTCTCCGATCTATGTGCCGGAGATACCTTCCGTCCGCTGTGGAGTGTGCCGGGGGTCATTATACGCGCACGTCGAAGCGGTACGCACAGAGTGATCGCAGGCTGAAGCCTGCGCGACCACATTCAGCGGCCGGTAAAGGTCGGTTTCGCCTTCTCCAGAAACGCCTCATAGAAGAGCCGGTGATCCTCGCCCATCAGGAGGAGCGCCTGGGCCTGCGCTTCGGCTTCGATGGCGGAAAGCAGGTCCATGTTCCACTCGTTATTCACCATCCGCTTGGTCATCGCAAGGCCGAGCGTTGGGCCATTCGCCAGCCGTGCCGCCCACTGGTAGGCGGTCGGCAGCAAGTCTTCCGGCGGCAGAACGCGATTGACAAGGCCGTACCGTTCGGCGGTTGGCGCGTCAATGCTGTCGCCGAACAGGAGCAGTTCGAGCGCGCGCCCCTGCCCGACGATCCGGGGGAGGAGATAGGCCGCACCCATGTCCGCGCCCGTCAGACCGACACGCGTGAAGAGGAAGGCGATGCGCGCATGGTCGGCGGCGAGCCGGAAGTCGGCGGCGAGGGCGATCACCGCGCCCGCCCCCGCTGTCGTGCCATTGAGAGCGGCGATGATCGGTTTATCGAGCAGTCGCATGTTGGCGACGACCGCACCCGTCATCCGCGTGAATTCCAGATGCGCCTTCATATCCTGCTTCAAGAGTTCGCCGATGATTGCGTGGACATCGCC
>JALYUS010000797.1 GCA_030853625.1 Chloroflexota bacterium | reverse complement strand
TCATTTATCATACCAAGTGAACGGCGGTGCTACAAGAAACGTTAGGGCTTTAGCGCCGTTTCCGACTTCTTGCGCAGCCCATCCCCACGCGACTAGTGCCGCCGTCTGTCTGCGCGCGCCTGCACCGGCTCCTGTGTATGGAGATGGAACAGGCGATAGCGCTCGATTTCAGTCATTTCAGTTATTGCGATGTACCACCAGTGCCGCCCGCGTTTCTCCCCACTAACCGGCCATGTTCTATCGCGCTCTTGATACCGTGCCGGGTGAGATGCAGCAGTCGCGCCGCCTCGGTTGTCGTGACCATTTCATTCATTATCCGCACCTATTCATCGGTCTCCTTGCGTCGCACTCCCCTGCTTGTATGCCATGCAAGCGACGTGAAGAAGAGGCGACACCCGGCTTCCCGTGACTTCCTGCTCGTACGGGCGCATGTCGCTTTCCAGTTGCAATAAGACGCCTGGTGCAAATGATCCCTCGGGGCTTACTCTATGAATTTACCGGATGCACCTCTTAGCATTCCGACGGGCATTCAAAAGCCAATTAAGTCCGGTGCCGGTGGCGAAACCAATGGCTCCGGCCACCGAGTTTGCCACGTCCTCTGCCGTTAGCACACGCCACGTGCCGGTGTGCCCCCTGAACTGTACGAGTGGTATTCGGGCATGGCAGCCTCCTCCTCGCGATTCACTGACAGCAGTAGATGTTAGGGGGCGAGGGGTGTTTGGCCTAAATTCCTCGAAGCGAATCGCAAATTCTCGGAGATTTCAGCACGTTGACATTCGATTTGGAGCGCCACTGATATACTTCTGAGGGCGATTTACGAACCGCTCTCCGACCGACGACTGTCTACTGATTATTGATTACTGGAGACACCATTGGACATCGCAGCGACGCCGCTCCCGCAGGCGGATATTCTCATCGTCGGGCTGGGGCCGGGGGACCGGGGTAGCATCACGCAGGATGCCTTCAAGGCGCTGCACGGCGGCAAGGTCTTTTTACGCACGCGCATCCACCCGACGGTGCAGCAACTGCTCAACCAGAACTGGAACTCGTTCGACTACCTTTACGAGCAGTCCGAGTCATTCATGGAACTCTATCAGGCGATCACCTGGGCAGTTATCAATGCCGCGAAGGAGGCGAAGACGAAGGGACAGCATATCGTTTACGCCGTGCCGGGCAACCCGTACATCGGTGAGGCAACGACGCGGCTAATCCAGCACACCGCCGAGCAGCAATCTCTCACCGTTCGCGTCATCCCCGGTATGTCCTTTCTCGACGCCGCCGCCGCGCTGATCCCCGGCGACATCGTCAGCGAGAACTGCCAGATCGTGGACGGACTGGACCTTAACGTCCGCATGCATGAAGAGCCGTTTGCGGGCGGCACGCTGCCGATCTCGCCCTTGCGGCCCGCACTGATCTCGCAGGTCTACGACCGGCGGATCGCCTCCGGCGTCAAACTCGCCCTGATGCGCCTCTACCCCGACGACCATCCAATCACCGTCCTGCAAGCGGCGGGCAATGTGGCGATGGAGCGCGTCGCGACCGTGCCGCTCGCGGAACTCGACCATGGCCGCGTCATCATGCCGGATCATCTGACGACGCTCTACGTGCCGAAAGTTGAAGGTCTGGAACGCTCGCGCACCGCCGACGCGTTGCAGCAGATCATGGCCCGCCTCCGCGCGCCGGACGGCTGCCCCTGGGATCGCGAGCAGACACATGCCTCGCTGCGCCCGAACATGATCGAGGAGGCGTACGAATCGGTAGATGCGATTGACGCCGACGATTCCGAGGCGCTACGCGAAGAACTGGGCGACCTGCTGCTGCAAGTCGCGCTTCATGCGCAGATCGCGGAGGAAGCGGGCGAGTTCACGCTGGAAGAGGTCTACGAGACGGTCAACGCCAAACTAATCCGCCGCCATCCACACGTTTTCGGTGATGCAACGGCGGCGGATGCCAAAGAAGTGCTCGGTATCTGGCAGGACGCCAAGCGCAAAGAGAAGCAGGCAGTCGCCAGTTCGGAGGTCGGAGTTCGGAGTTCGAAGTCCGGGGATTCAGACAACTCCGAACCTCGAACCGCGAACTCCGAACTTCTCGGCGGGCTGCCGCGCTCGATGCCGGGGCTGGCCTATTCGCAGGCGATGCAGGAGCGCGCCGCCCGCGTCGGTTTCGAGTGGCCGAATCGCGAGGGCGTGCTGGAAAAACTCCGCGAGGAACTGGACGAACTGGCGACGGCGAAGACGCCGGAGAATCAGCGCGAAGAACTGGGGGACATTCTCTTCGTCCTCGTGGACTGGGCACGCTGGCACGGCATCGAGAGCGAAGAGGTGATGCGCGCCGCCAACGCCAAATTCTACCGCCGCTTTGGCGTCATCGAGCGCAATGTCGCCGCCTCCGGCCGCGATTGGCCCTCCTTCACACTCGACGAGTTGGAGGCTTTCTGGCAGCAGGCGAAGGCGGAAGAGCGAGCAACGAGCAACGAGGAATGAGCAATGAGCAATGAATTATTGAGAGTGCGGCGTTCGATGCTCGATGTTCGGAGTAATCGGT
>JALYUS010000795.1 GCA_030853625.1 Chloroflexota bacterium | reverse complement strand
TGGCAGCAGAGCGTGACGCCGCGCCGTTCGTCGAATCGTCGGCAGCGGTGACGACCGTCAAAGTGCGCAAGGGCGCGGTGGAGGTTTCGCCCGCCGATCCGCAGCCGCTCCCCGGGACGGAATAGCGGCACATTAAGCGATTATTTCTTCCTCCTTCCTCCTTTCGCCCCATCAAACTGCCCGGTCTCCCCAGCCGGGTAAGTGGTGGGGCCTTTTCTTGTCTCAGGACGCGCATCGTGCGCTATTGCACAAAAGCCCCGCTCACTGCAATACGCGCCCGCCATGTGCCGCCATGTTATCGTTCGCTGACATCCTCCTGCGTGGCGAAGGCGGGAATGGCGTGCGGATCGGGAGTGCCGACGAGCGCGCCAATCCGCCGCAGGGCAATGTACTCGTCATCGGTGATGTACCCCTTCATCCACTCCATAAAAATGTGCTCCCAGCCGTCGTGTGTCGCCAGCAGTGCGACCCCTGCGTCATGGAGCGCGGCGTACCCGTCGCAGCAGGCGATCTCGGTCATGATTCGTCGCTGGTTGAGGGTGAGGGTGCTGCGCATTGTCGCCATCGCCTCTCTCCTTGTCGTGAGCGGGGCGGCTGACCCGCCGCCGTATCCTGCTTCACTGCTTCGAGCCGAGCGCACTCCGCACAGAGATGCGTCAGGCTGGTATCCGTCGGGCCGTACACATGGCGAACGGCGATGATCGTTGTATCCTCGGCGCGTTGCCCGCAGATGAAGCATTCGCGTTTGCCAGTGCGGAAGTGCCCTCGTGCCATCGCGTCGTGTTCCTTCTCGTGGTGGGGGCAGTCACCCGCCGCTGCCAATCCGTCCTAATACCGCTCAGCGACCGCGCCGCTAATCGCGATGAGCCGGTCTACCCTGAGCGTAATTCGCGTGTTGCGGAGGCTATCGTCACAGACGATGAGGTCGGAGCCTTTCTTGCCCACTTCGATAGCGACCGGGCGGATCGTGCGCGCCTTCGCCTCAACACCGGCAGTCGCATAGATCACGTCCAGTGCGCTCTTGGTGCTGATCGCGGCGTGGATCGCGTCGTACGTGGCGACGGTGGTTGTGATACTCTGCTGCTGTGCCATCGAAGTTCACTCCTTCTTTGGTGCTGCCCTCGTCGCCTGCAATGCGACGAGGGCTTCTTGCATAGAGCACCGAATCGTGCTATATACGAATCATAACACGGCTCCGTGCTATATGCAAGGGGTTTCGCCCACCAATATGACACGATAGAATGACGGAGTGAAAGGCTATATGACGCTCGCAGAAATGGCCGCCGCGTTAGGACTAAAAGATACGTCCAACCTTCGACGCGCCATACAGCGAGGTATTTTGGTGGCACAAATGGCCGGGAAAACATACATGGTGGAAGAGGATGAAGTGCTGCGGTAGAAACAGGAGCATCGGGGCAGGCGAGGGTTTGCTAATCCAGGTCATCCGATGCGCCGCAAACCCGCCCCCGCCCCGAAAGCGACCCCGCCCGACACGAACGGCGGTGCATGATGCGCCCTCAGCCGCCCGATTGGATCATTCGCCGCGAGTTCGGTGATCTCGATTGCCGTCTCATCGTGCCGATCATGGAGTGGGATTCGTCGTCCGAGTGTCTGCACGGGGAACGGGTGAGGGTAGATGTCATTCGCCATGGACGGGTTGAGATTCGTTATGATGACGCTCCGCTACTCGTCCTCGTGTGGTGGCCACAATGGGGGGACTATCATCCCCTTCGCCACGACGACCTGACGAGTCCGCTACGCGGCGCGACATGGGTCTGTGCGTGGGAATGGCATCCCTCCTATCCATCCATGCAGATCGTTGATTTTGCGGCGCATCAGAGTTATTTCTATGATGCGATCCGGGATTGTTTCGATGCACGAGATTTCGACTTTGCGACGCGCACCATCGCCCGCACTATCCGTGACGGCTACTCGTATGACGCGCTCTGTGCGACGCTGAGGGGAGAAACCGATGCCACGTAAGCCCAAGCCGCCCGCCGTGCCACCCGTGATTGATCCGCTGGTCGTGACGCAGTTGATCGAGGGAGTGTTGCGGCAGTCGCTCACGCCGCCCACACCGCTCCCGGAGCCGCCACTGGGGTAGGCGCGCACGGGCATCGGATGTAGAAACGGCAGTAGTCTCTCTCTGACCCGCGAAGGGTAAATACCGGTTTTCCCTTGTGGGGGAATGGCTGGGGCGCAGGGATTCGAACCCCACCTACCTGATTCAGAGTCAGGCGTTCTACCGCTAAACTACGCCCCAACAGCGCGACGAAAGTATGCCATGCTGCGCCGCTTTCGTCAACGGTGGCAGCGGCAATTGGGATGCGCCGCAACGTCGCTCCGATGGATGACGGCGCCCCTCTGATGGAGGCAGGCACTATCACGCTTGCTATATCAATTCGACAGCGCCATCCACTGCCTTTGCGTGCTGCATGTCGTGGAGGGCCGGGATGGCGGCGAGGGCGTCGTCGGCGCCGGTGATGAAGACCTGGCCGTCGTCGCCCGCCGCTGTCACGCGCTCGATGACGTAGGCACGGTGTACCGGGTCGAGTTCGGAGAGAATGTCGTCGAGCAGGGCGATGGGTGGGTCGCCCGTCTCCTCGGTCATCACAGCGACTTCGCCGAGCTTGAGGGCAAGGACGGCGAGGCGTTGCTGGCCGCGCGATCCGTACGCCGCGATCGGCATGCCGCCATGCAGGATTGTCACATCGTCGCGATGCGGACCGACGACGGAGACGGCGCGGCGGTGTTCCTCCCCGCGACGCTCCTGCAAGGCGTGGGC
>JALYUS010000789.1 GCA_030853625.1 Chloroflexota bacterium | reverse complement strand
AACAGATTTAGCCACTATTGGCATGGACGCTCGCACCTTATGCTTCTTTAGGAGTTCCGGAAGGTACTTCCGCAATATGTCGCCTATGAACGGTGACTGCGTATTATAAAGCAGCCACTCGGTATCTGGTGCGAGTCGAGAGATATGTATCTGTTCAGGGTTAGGGGGAAACGAGGAGGAGACGGCAGGCAGTGAAGGGGTTGATGTCCTTCTGCCGCCACGTCCCGAACAGTGAAGCGAGCGTCATCTTCGTCTCGCTGCCTACCGTTGAGCGCGTCCCCCCGCTGATCTTTCGGCTCGTCACGAGATGGCGTAACGCCCGCTCCGCTTCGTTGTTGTCCGGCGGTACGTCCGGTTCGCGCACGAAGACGAACAACTCATGCAGGTGCTTCGCTATCCGCTGGCTGAGGGTCCGGTGCGGCACCTGCACTTCGGTATACGGCGCAACGATCCGCTGCCCCTCCCGCATGAACGTCGTCTCCGCCTGCTGTCGCGCCGTCTCTCCGTCCACCGCGTGCGTGTTCTTCCACGCTACTGCCCGCACGTAGAGGTCATGCACCGCCGCTGCCCACGCTTGCACCGCCGCATCCTCGATATACGCCACCCGCAGATCATGCACATCCCGTAACAGATGCGCCCAGCATTTCTGCTTCACTCCCGGATAATGCTGGTAGCCCACATAAAAGTCGCTCACCAACACCCCGGCGAAGGCGTCGCCCAGCACGGCGTCCACCATTGCCCCGCCCCGGCTGCCGCGCGTGAAATACTGTGCGACGGGCGTGCAGAAGACCCAGACGTAGCCATTGACGCCGTTCTCTCGCCAGCCCGTCTCGTCGCCATGCGCCACCGGGTTGCCCCGAATCTCTTCCCGGATAGCATCAACCGCTGCCGCACCCACGCGCGCCACCTGCTTCAGCGCCCCGATGATCGCCCCGACACTGATCGAAAGACCGTGGAAGGTGCGGAAATACCATTGGATCGTCGCGATCGGCAGCCGCGCTTCCGCGCGCATCGTCGCGATCAGACTGACCAGCCCAACGCCGAACCGCTGCCGCCCCACGACCGCATCGCCGAGGGCCACCGCAGGAGTATGCCGCGTGCGGCAGTGTGGACAGCACCGTTCGATGTACACATGCTCCGTCACGACAGCGGGGACCAGTGGCACCTCGATCACTTCGCGCGTCCGCTTGACCGATCCGCCGCTCAGGGGTATCCCGCAGGTCGGACAGGCATCGAGCGCGTGGATGACCCGCACCGTCGGCTCCATCCGCCGCCGGACAAACTGCTGCTCTCGCCCTTTGCGTGGGTGCTTGGGTGGACGCACCTTGCCCGTCGCTGGTTTGAGACCCGGCATCCCCTGCGACCGTCCCATCCCACCGGGAGGCTCGTCGCGGATCGCCGCCACGGTCGCCAGCAACTCCCCGACGCGCGCGGTCAACTGCGCCACCGTCGCTTCCAACGCCGCAATCCGCCCCTGCTGAGCGGCGATGATGCCTTCCTGCCGCGCGATCGTTTCGTGTTGGGAAACGATCAGCCGGATCAGGTCATCGCGGCTGGCATTCTTCAGGTCGATCATCCGCGCAGCATATCGCGTTCCCTCATCCCTGAACAGATACGGCAATACCCTGACGTTTCCCTGACAATCCCACAGTGGTATATTTCGAGCGATTCGCAGTCCGGATTTGCGAGGGAGATGGGGGTTGGCTGCGAGCGAGGATCAGACATTCGGTGAACGCTTGCGCCAGCATCGCCGCGCCGCCGGCCTTTCGCAGGAGGCATTAGCGGAGCGCGCGGGACTGAGCGTGGCCGCCATCGCTGCCCTTGAGCGCGGGCGGCGGACACGACCGCACCCGGATACTGTGGCGCTCCTCGCCACAGCCCTCGCCCTTCCTCCACCGGATCGTGTCACCTTCATTGCCGCCGCCACAGGAGACCGTCCTACTGTTCCTGAGCGCGTGATGCCGCGCCTAACGCCGACGTTGCCCATGCCGCCGACGTTGCTGATCGGTCGCGAGCGCACGGAGGCAGCGGTGCTGGATCTGCTCCAGAAAACGAACGGGCCGCGCCTGCTTACCCTCACCGGTCCCGGCGGGGTGGGCAAGACGCGCCTCGCCCTCGCCGTGGCGGCGCTCATGGGAGAGGCGTACGCGGACGGTGTCTGTTTCATTGATCTTTCCGCCGTGCGCGATCCGCCGCTCGTGGCGGCAACGCTGGCGCAAGCCCTCGGTCTCCGCGAGCGGGACGGTCAGCCGGTGTACGACCTCGTCCTCGCCTACCTGCGCGACCAGCAACGGCTCCTCGTGCTGGACAACTTCGAGCAGGTTTTGGACGCCGCGCCGATCGTCGCCGATCTTCTCGCGCGCTGTCCGCGCCTCGTTCTGCTCGTCACGAGCCGGGCAGCCTTGCGCGTGCGCGGCGAGCAGCAGTTCCGCGTCCCGCCGCTCGCCGTGCCACCAAGTGGGCGGGCCGTCGCGCCGGAGACCGCCGCCGGATACCCGTCGGTGCAACTCTTCGTCGCGCGGGCACAGGCAATTCAGCCGGATTTCACCCTGAATGCGGCGAACGCGGCGGCGGTCGCGCAGACTTGTGCCCGGCTGGACGGCCTGCCGCTCGCCCTCGAACTAGCGGCGGCGCGCATTAATGTCTTACCACCCGCCGCCTTGCTCGCACGGCTGGAGCGGCGATTGGCCGTGCTGCGCGACGGAGCGCGGGATCTCCCGGCGCGGCAACGAACGCTCCGCGCGACGCTCGATTGGAGTTACGACCTGCTCGACGCGGGCGAGCAAGCGCTCTTCGCGCGCCTGGGGGTGTTCGCGGGTGGCGCGACATTGGCGGCAATCACGGCGATTTGCACCCCCGACGATGAGATGGCGGCACTGGATACGGTCGCCGCCCTCGCGGACATGAGCCTCGTCCTGCCGATCGAAGGCGGAGGCGAACCGCGCACCGGGATGCTGGTGACACTACGTGAGTACGCGCGAGACCGATTGGCGGAGCGAGGCGAGGCGACGCGGTTCGATCGGGCGCATGCGGCGTACTATCTTGCCCTCGCGGAGGCGGCGGAGCCGATGCTGACCGGGGCGGAGCAGGGTCTCTGGCTGGATAAGATCGAACGAGAGCATGACAACCTGCGCGCGGCACTGGAGCGGGCGCTGGCGCGCGGGGAAGCGACGACCACGCTC
>JALYUS010000384.1 GCA_030853625.1 Chloroflexota bacterium | reverse complement strand
GACCAACGAGGAGGCTCAGTATGACCGCGAATGACTTGCACGACGTGCCGATCACGATTGTCGGCGCGGGGGCGATTGGCGGGACGGTTGGCGCGTTCCTGTCGGACGCCGGATATGAGGTCACGCTCGTGGATCGCGACGCCGATCATGTCCGGGCGATCAACGCGCGCGGCTTGCGGATCACCGGCATTCGGGGCGACCGCCTCTTCCATCCGCGCGCCATCCGGGGCGACGATCTGCGCGGCCCGCTCGGCGTGACGATTCTCTGCGTCAAGGGGCACATGACCGAGGGCGCGATGGCGCAGATCGGCCCGCTGCTCGCGCCGGACGGGTACATTCTCTCCTTGCAGAACGGCCTCAACGAGGTGGTGATCGCCCGGCACGTCGGCGAGCAGCGGACGGTCGGCGCCTTCGTCCACTTCGGCGCGGACCTGATGGAACCGGGCTTGATCCAACTCGGCGCGGAACAGACGATCTTCATCGGCGAACTGGATGGCCGGGTCACGCCGCGTGCCGAAGGATTGCGCGACATGCTCTCCCACGTCATGCCCGCCGAGGTGACGACGAATATCTGGGGCTTCCTCTGGGGCAAACTCGTCTATGGCGCGATGGCCTTCGCCTGCTCGACGGTGGATGCCCCGGTGCCGCAGGTGATGGATGACCCGCTCGGTCGCCGCGTCTGCTACGAAGCCTCCGCCGAGGCGTATCGCGTCGCGAAATCGCAGGCGGATCGGTTAGAGAACATCGGCGAGTTCAACCCCAATCTCTTCGCGCCCGGCGATGATGCAGTGGCGCGCGGTGAGGGCGCGCTGATGGCGATGGCGAACGCGATGCGCGCCTCCGTCAAGCAGCACATGGGCATCTGGCGCGATCTCGCCGTCAAGAAGCGCAAGACCGAAGTGGACATGCAGACCGCCGTCATCGTCGAGACCGGCCACGCGCAGGGCATCCCGACGCCCGTCAACGCCGCCGTCCTCGCCATCATCCACGAAATCGAAGACGGCAAGCGCGGTATGGAATGGAGTAACCTACAGGAAATCGCGACGCGGGGTGATCTGTGAGCGGGTGAATAGCGCATTTCCAAGAGGCATTGAGGCATTGACGATTGGCATGAACGTCAGTTGACGTGATAGGAAGGAGATGCTGATACAGAGGCGGATGACGAAACGTAGAGCACCGGCAAAAACGATGACGCCGAACAGTGTTCGTGGTCGTAGCGAATAGGTTCCAATATGAACCTGTGCTTGGGCTATGACTATGGAACGAACCGATCCCTCCGAAACGCTTGCTCGCCATTCTATAATGACAGAAAACGCGGGAGGTATGCGGTGTTAGGGGGGCAATGTCGTATTGCGTCAGTATCATCACGGTGAATCCAACCGACGATCCGACTATAGATGGGTTACCACTCTTCGACCATGCACCGCTCACGGGCAATGAGCGCATCATATGGAGTAAATCGCGGGCAGGAACGCCTTTCCCCATGCTTGCCGATGGGCGCGGGCGACATCTCGGCCCATTACTCATCAATGAAGCCCTTCAGGCGAGCGGCCACGCCTGCTATATCCCCGGTTTGCACGCTTACTATCCGGGGCAATGGGAAGGGCGCGGCTACTTCCTCTTCGCAGATAGTGGCAGACGATACCCCTCCACGGCACCCGTGCGAGCCGGGCAAATCGTGTACGACTCCGGGCCACTGGTTGTGAAGAGATGGGATGACGATGCGCACGATGATGATTCGTGGGGGTATCTCGCCGTCCGCTCTCCATATCGGCAGCCGACAGAGACCTTCTTTCGCGCTGCCCTGACGGTCTCTCGAGATCGTCGCATCCTCGTCGTATGTGAATACAACGGCAACGTGTCTGACTATTTGGGTGAAGGCCCATATACTGGATCGGAAGAGGTATGCCCGAACCCCGAAGTGCAGCGGCTTGGGCCGCTTAGTCTCAATGAGTTCTGGCAAGAGCACGATGGCAAGCGCATCATCATCCCGTCGCTGATTTGCATCGATGAGGATGTGGAGGGTTTTCGAGACATCTCTTGCGACCGGCGAGTTTAGAAACTCATCTCAGCGTGGAAACGAAGCATAAAGAAAATATTTGTCGAAGGGGTATCGGCCTCAAATGGATGCCATTTGTGAGAGCAGAGCAGCGTAAGGCTAAATTATTATGTAAAGGATCATACACCAGCGATTCATTGGGCATAAGTGGTACTCCGTCAAAAGCGCCTGGGATTGGAGTGAACCCCATGAGTGCAGCGGCGATTATCTCCCAATGCGTGGAGCGTTCCACAAATGTTCCTGTGGCATGGGAAAGTGACGATACCGTGAAGGGTTTACTCATTTCGGGGTCAAGCCGCCAAGAGTTTTCATCAATAAGCGACCAGACTACAACCAACGGATCTTAGAAAGAGGTTTTGAGACAGTCTAAGCACTTTCAGATGAGATCGGCTGTTCGCTACCGTTCCAGCGGCAGCGAGACCCATCGTCGCTCGCGAAACGATAATTCGACGGCGTTGATCGCCTCCTGCACCCATGCGCCGTCGGTGAAATCGCCCTGCGTCGGCACGTCGTCAATGATTTCATCGAGAAAACTGGCGATCAGATTCGCGTAGAAGAGCGAGCGCCATGATTCGTTGTTGCTGCCGCCGCGCGGGTAGAACCGTGCCGGTATCTCCTGCTCCACAAATTCGACGGCATCGGGCGTGGCAATCTTGATCGTCTCCGCCTTACCGAACTCCTCGATCAGGCGGCAGA
>JALYUS010000749.1 GCA_030853625.1 Chloroflexota bacterium | reverse complement strand
GAGTTCCCCTCTCCCGCCGCAGCGGGGGAGGGGGCAGGGGAGGGGGGATTCTGCCCTACCGCACGCCCACCGTTTCTTCCGCCTCCGCCGCGCGCCGGTCGTGGTCCGAGTTGGCGAGGCTGCTCGGCCACCACATGGGGGAGCCGACATCGAGCGTCAGGGCCGGGACGAGGATCGAGCGGACGATCAAGGTGTCGAGCAGGACGCCGAAGGCGACGACGAAGCCGACCTCGGTGAGCGTGACGAGCGGCAGGATCGCGAGAACCGAGAAGGTGCCGGCAAGCACGATCCCCGCCGAGGTAATCACGCCTCCCGTCACTGCCAGCCCTTTGCGCATGCCGCGTCGCGAGCCGAGATGCATGGATTCCTCCCGCACGCGGGCCATCAGGAAGATGTTGTAATCAATCCCCAGTGCGACGAGAAAAATGAAGCCATAGAGCGTCAGCGACGAATCTTCCCCCGCGAAATGGAAGACTTTGTCGAAGACGACGACGCTGACGCCGAGCGACGCCGCGAAGGAGAGAATGACCGTGAGAATGAGCAGCACGGGCGCGACAATCGCCCGCAGCAGTGCGCAGAGGACGATCAGCACGACGATCAGCACGAGCGGCAGGATGACTTTGATGTCGCGGTGGGACGCGCGATTCGTGTCGAGGCTGATCGCATCACTGCCGCCAACGAGCGCGCCCGGCCCCGCCGCCGCTTTCACTTGCGCGCGTAACTGATCAATCGCGTTGAAGGATGCATCGCTGTCGGGGGCGGATTTCAGCGTCACGTCGAACCGGGCAAGGTCGCCGACCGTCTCCGCCGGGCCAACGGTCGCGACATCGGGATTCGCCTGTGCTGCCGCGCGGGCCGCCTCAACCTTCGCCGCCGGGCGGACGATGATGTTCGCTGGCGCGCTCGCGCCGGACGGATAACTTGCCGCGACAAGGCGCTGCCCGCTGACCGAATCGGGCGTCGTCCGGAAGCCATTCGCCTGTGAGAGGTTGCTCTTCGTGTCAATCAACCCCAGGGCCAGGACACCGAGGAAGAGCGCCACGGCGATCCAGACAAGGCGCGGTCGCCGGGCGATCCCAGCGCCGATATGCGCCCAGATCCCCGATTCCTCATGCGACGCGGAGCCGTACTGCGGGATAAATGGCCAGAAGACGCCCCGCCCGACGATGACGAGGAGCGCGGGCAGCAGCGTGAGCATCGCGATCAGGGTCAGGACGATGCCAATTGCGCTGACCGGCCCCAGCCCCTTGTTGCTGTTCAGTTCCGCGACAAGCAGGCAGAGCAGACTGATCGTCACCGTTGCGCCCGATGCCGCGATTGCCGGGCCGGCGCGCCGCAATGCGGCCGCCATTGCTTCGTGGCGATCCTCGTGGCGGCGGAGGTCCTCGCGGTAGCGGGCAATCAAGAGCAACGCGTAGTCCGTACCCGCGCCGAAAATGAGCACGGTCAGGATGCCCGCACTCAGTCCGTTCACAGTCAGCCCCGCCCGCGCGACACCATAGACCGCCGCTGAGGTGATCTGGTTCGCCAGGCCGACGGAGATGAGCGGCAGGAGCCAGAGGAACGGGCTGCGGTAGGTAATGAGCAGAAGAATGGTGACGATGCCGACGGTGGCGAGCAGGAGTTTTGAGTTGATATCGCCGAAGACCGCATTCGCATCAACGGCGAAGCCTGCCGGCCCCGTCACCTTCACATCGAGTCCGTTGTTTCCCGTGCCGACGAGGCTCCGTAGTACCTTGACCGAGGCGACGAGGAGATCCGCGTTGGGTGAATCCTGGAAGGGTACGCTGTAGAGGATCGCTGTACCATCTTGTGACGGGATCGGCGGCGACGGCGGCAGCGCGAGGTCGAGATGCTTCGCGGCAATCGCGGCATTGTCCGCTGCCGCCTTGGCGCGATCCGCGTCCGTGAGGCCGGTGGCGCGGTAGTAGATGACGATGGCGGGCGCGGTCTGACCGGAGGGGAACTGCTTTTCGAGCGCGAGTACCTGAGTAGATTCCGCGCTGCCGGGCAGATAACTCGATGCCTCGTTCGATTCGGCGGACATTAATTTACTCGCGAAAGGCACCGCGATCACGAGAACGATCACCCAGAAAAGCACGACGAGCCACTTGGCGCGCCGACCCGATGCGAATGTCAGGATTGGTGTCAATGCGTGCATAAATGATCGCCCTCCTTACGCATGCCGCAATCGCCCCGTTTCGATTACACCGATTACGCGCCGCATGTGACATGCTGCCACTGTGCATACCGATGAGAAGGCGCGCCGGTTCACTCACTGAATGAAGGTGACACTTCACTCTTTTCGGACCGTGTGACCGGGCGCATTATTTCGCTCGTGCAGGACTCTGATGCGCTCGACCAGATCATCAAGATCGTCGCCCTTCTCAAGAAACAAGGCGATACCCGCGTCAGACGCGGCAGCGCGCGTCGCCGTACCAC
>JALYUS010000377.1 GCA_030853625.1 Chloroflexota bacterium | reverse complement strand
TAGAGCGGTTTCCGTAACTACTGAGCCTACTCTGTTATGTAGCCACAATGGGTGAACCATCCTTTTGCGTCTATCGCCGTCACTATCGCCATCGCTGCCGTGATCGCCGCATCCAACGCCGCTCGGCTCCGTGCGCCGACTCGCCGCAGATACTCCTTGATCTTGCTGAATGCCTGCTCAATCGGCGTCAGGTCGGGCGAGTACGCCGGGAGATAGACAAGCGTGCAGCCCGCTTCCTCGATCAGCGGTCGCACCCGTTTGTCCTTATGCACGCTGAGATTGTCCATCACGACGATCGCTCCCGGCACGAGCGTCGGCACGAGAAAGGCGTCGAGATAGGCGACAAAGGCATCGCCATCCAGCGCTCCTTCGAGCGTCATCGCTGCACCGAGTCCGGTCAGCGACAGGGAAGCAACCAGCGTCGTGATCGTGTCATGATTGCGCGGCGCGCTGCCCACCGCCCGTTCGCCGCGTGGTGCCCGACTGTAGCGCGGCGTCATGTTCGTCTGCGTCCCGCTCTCGTCGATAAAGGTGACGTCCGTCGCCTCCCATAACGTGCTGATCGCCCGAAACGCCGCGCGCGCTGCCTCATCCCGCTCACTGGCGATCAGACTCTTTTTTTTCGTGTCCATCCCACACGCTGCTGCGCGCGGCACATCGTGCTTTGGCTGATGCGTACGCCGGTGGTCGCTTCCCACTGGTCGCAGTAGGTCGCGAAGGTGGCATCGGGATCGGCGTCGAACTGCGCGACCAAGGCGGCATCGACGGCGGGGGGAAGGGCGCGCGGTCGACCGGGGCGGGGCTGCGGCGTGAGCGAACCAGTGGCACGCCATTGTTTGACATACCGCTTGACGCTGTTGAGACTGACGGTGTAGCGGTCGGCGACGACGGGTTGAGAAGCGCCTTCGTTGACTGCTTGGACGATGCGCTGGCGGAGATCCTCGGAATATGCTTTCATGGTCACAGTATCGCACCGCCTCTATAGTTTTGCAAACCGCTCTAGATGCTGTTGCCTGGCACTTGATCCCGTCACTCGGGTATAGCGATAGGATCAAGTGCCATCATCTGTTCTGCTGGAGGTCCGCCCATGAGCCGAGCTGTCATCTATGAGACGTTTGGAGGTCCCGAGGTCCTGGAGTTGCGAGAGGTTCCGGAGCCGCATGCCGGCCCGGGTGAGGTCCGCGTCCGCGTGTCGGCCACTGGGCTGAATCCGATGGACTGGTTCTTCTCCTCGATGCCCGAGGTGGCGGCGCAGTTCGGCATCACCGTGCCGTCCGGCTTCGGATCAGACTTTGCCGGTGTTGTCGACGAGGTCGGCGGCACCACGGGGTTTGCCATGGGCGACCGCGTCTACGGCAGCGCCCTGGGGAGAGCCACCGCCGACTTCGTGGTAGTCAAGACGCCCACCGAGGCGCCCGAAATGCTCTTTCATACGCCGGATGGCATCAGCGACGAGGTAGCCAGCACCCTTCCGGTGCCCGGTCTCACAGCCGCCGCCGCTCTGGCGGCGATTGGCCTACGGTCCGGCGACACCGTCCTGATCGGCGGCGCCGCCGGCGGCGTAGGCGTATTCGCTGTACAGCTGGCGAAGCTCGCCGGCGCGACCGTGATCGGCACAGCCTCGCAGGGCACCTTCGAGTTCCTGCGGCAGCTGGGCGCCGAGCCCGTAGCGTACGGCGCCGCGCTGGCTGACCGGGTACGGACGCTGGCTCCCGATGGCGTGTCCGCGGCTACGGACCTGTTCGGCACCGAGACGGCCGAGGCCGCGCTGGCGCTCGGCGTATCGCCCGAGCGGATCTCCACGATCGCCGCAGGGCCCAACCCTCCCGGCGGCGTGCGCGCGACCGGCGGCAGCGACGCCCAACCGGACGCCTTGGATCGGATCACCAACGCGATCCTTGCCGGCAAGATCACGGTGCCTATCGCGGGAACCTTCCCGATCGAGCAGATCCGCGACGCCGTGACACTGCAGGCCGGACGCCACGCCCACGGCAAGATCGTGATCACGCTGTGACTGCGGAGCGCGGCCAAGTTCCAACGCCAGCAATGCCAGCGATACCGGCTACGGGGCGAAGGACTCGCTAGATTGGGGCCGCGGAGCGATCGAGCGGATCTATTTGGTTTCACGATCACGTTGTGCCGCATGAGGAACCCCGACCGCAGCTCAGTTCTCGCCGTCGGGTCTGTCGACGCCGCCTGGACCGGATGTTCCCGTGACACCCGCCCGGCGAAATGACCGGTGACGGGGCGATAAGCGGGACATCCATCGCTCCGGTTCTGCCAGCGGGTGGGCCTGCCTCTCCCAAGCGTCCTCGCGAGCATTCACCGTGGACGACTGTGAGGCATCGGGCTCGCAGGTGAACGCGGCACGAGGTCCCAGCCGTGCGGGCCTCTGTGCGTGTCCGCCCCCTCACCGACGCGAAGTATCAGCGGCGCGAACGTCAAGCCGCTGCACGAAAGATGGCTACCGGTCGCGTCAAGCGTGCCCGATTCATCCTCCTCTCCGATCAAGGGTATTTGGAGGTAGGCCCACGTACCGGCCGGCCGCCGGTCTACGCCCCGACGGATGTCGGCATGGTGATTCAGACCGCCCTCACGCCGCCAGACGAACGGACCCTGCCCTTCGGCGCTCGGACACTCGATCGATTGGTCGCCTATCTGGGCGAGGTCAAGGGCATCGCGACCGCCGCTCCCGCCAATAGTGGTGTAGTCTGCCTCGATGAGATACGGTGAAGGCGTCCTGATCGGGCTCCCCCCCGGAATGAGGGCGATTCATGGCAACGTTTGAGGAGGCAGCGATGAAGCATTCGATGATCGAGACGAACGGCATCACCATGCATGTCGTCGAGGAGGGCGAGGGGAAGCCGGTCCTGTTCTGCCACGGCTTCCCGGATACATGGCACGGCTGGCGGCCGCAAATGCGGGCGGTGGCCGGTGCCGGTTACCGTGCCATCGCGGTCGACATGCGTGGGTTCGGGCGCAGTTCAGCCCCCCCGGAGGCCGACAAATATACGCCCTTCCACACGGTCGGCGATCTGATCGGCGTGCTCGACGCGCTCGATCTGCCCACTGCGGTCATCGTGGGTCACGACTTCGGCGCCAGCGTCGCCTGGAATGCGGCCATGATGCGGCCCGATCGCTTCGCAGCAGTCTTCGGGATCAGCGTTCCGTTCCGGCCGCGCGGCGACGCGAGCTTTCTCCAGCAACTGCGGGCGGCGGGCAAAGACGGTTTCTACATGTTCTCCCAGATGATGCCCGAGGCCGACGCGGCGTGGGCAGATGCGGCAAGGACGATCCCAAGGGCATTGTACTGGTTGTCCGGAACGCCCGAACCCACCGAACGGTTCGACGTCTTTGATCCCGGCTTACAATTTCACCGGGAGGCACCGGCCGCTCTCCCTCCCTGGGCCGATCCGGACGATGTCGCCTATACCGTGTCGGAGTTCCAGCGGACGGGCTTCCATGGCGGCCTCAACTATTATCGGGCGGTCCAGCTCGGCTTCGACCTGTCCGCACCATTCAAGGGCGCGCTGGTTCGGCAGCCCTCGTTCTTTGTCCGGGGCCAGGTCGATGCCCTGAACGCGCTGGGAGGCGGCACGGTCGAGGAGTTGCGGCGGGTCTTGCCGGACCTGCGCGGGTATCTTGACCTTGAGGGCGTGGGCCACTGGCCGCAGCGGGAAGCGCCGCACGCCGTCAGCGACGCCCTGATCGCGTTCCTGAAGGAACTCGATTGAAACGCGCAGCCGCCCGTACGTCGGCTCGTGATCGACCGCGAGGGCATGGCCGCCGCAGTCCTGGCACGGTTGGCCGAGGCCGGCTGTAACGTGGTGACCGTGCTGCGCGCCGATCAGTACGCCGCCGTCACAGGGAACGCTCCTCGCAGCCACTCCCTGACCGCATGTGGGATTGCGGCTTCCATGCGCGGATGCTAGCATGCCCAAATGATGCGTGCACAGAATCGATCTGCTGAAGGAATAAACCGTCGATCGCCGAGCGGAGCGATTTGGGCGATGATCGCCGCCGCCAACGCGGCCGCCGCCTTGGGTTCCGGCGGTTTCGCCGTGGCGGCGGTGGTCGACCCGGGGCTGCTGCTGCCGCAGGGAAACGCGGTGACCCCGGCGGCCGACTTCTACGCCAGATACTTTGCCGCCCGGAGCCTGCCGCTCTCCGCGATGGTCGTCACCCTGATCCTGCGCAAGTCCACCCACCGGCTCGGCGCCTTCCTCGTCTTGGCGGGCCTCGTGCAGGCGGCGGACGCGCTGATCCTTGTAAGCTACCGCAACCGGGGCCAGGCCCTCGCCCCCGCCGCTGCGGCGGTCGTCCACCTCGCCTCGGCGCGGTGGCTGCTGCGCGGCCGCTCGTGACGTCGGCGCGACTGAGCCAAAGAGGAGGCCACTCGTCGCCACCCCGTCGCCCCTGACGGAACCCTACCGGGGGCGTCGACGGGCGTGATCTGCCGCCCCGGCACCGCGCATATGTACACCCCATACACGAGGGACAGAAGAAGAACGACGGCATCTATGGATAGACCCCAACCGGACATCCCATAGCATTACTCGGCGCATCTATCGGCTCGACGGTGTTTACGTGCGATATTCCGTTGGTGAGTATGGACGCGACGCATCCCATTCTCGGATGCGTTCCGCCCGTACTCCCCCTGTTCCGCGATACGGTCAGCGCGCGACCTCGCCGAAGATCAGCGCATTGTTGAGCGCCGTGCCCGCCACTGCCCCCTCCGCCACCGCGAGGGCGAGGACCTGTACTTGGAGGTGTGTCATGTCCCCCGCCGCGTATAACCACGGCACGCTCGTTAGCCCCTGCCGGTCCACTTGCACCGAGCCGTCGGGGGTATGCTCGCAGCCGAGTTGCGCGGCGAGGTCGCTATGCTGCCGCCACTGCGGACCGAAGAACAGGGCGCGACGCGGCAGGCGCGTGCCGTCCGCGAAGACAATCTGCTCCAGGTCTCGACCTGCTCCTTCGAGTCGGATGATTTTCTCCTCGATGACGCGAATCTGCCGCGACGCGAGCGTGCGCTGCTGCTCCTGCGTGAGTTCGGCGGGGCCATCGGTGCAGAACACGAAGTCGTGGCTCCAATGAGCGATCATCAAGGCGTAGTGGAACCCCATGTCCCCGTTGCCATGCGCAGCCAGTGGCTCGTCGCGCACCTCGTAGCCGTGGCAATACGGGCAGGAATTGACGCTCACGCCCCATCGTTCCGCCAATCCCTCGATTGATGGGAAGACTGCGGTCGCCCCGGTAGCGAGCAGGATCGCACGCGTGTGCGCGGTCGTACCATCGGCGAGGGTGACGAGAAATCCTCCGCCGTGCTCATCGCGCGCGGCGCCGGTCACGGCAATCTGCCGCAGCGCCACGGTCGAATACGGACGCAACTGTTCGCGTCCAATGGCGAGGAGTTCGGCGGGCGGGGTGCCGTCGCGCGTGAAGAAGCCATGCGCCTCATGGGCCGGTGCGTTGACGGGTTTCCCCGTGTCGCAGACAAGCACATGCCGCCGCGCCCGCCCCAGCACGAGGGCAGCGCTCAGACCCGCATTGCTGCCGCCCACGATGATCACGTCATACTCGTCCTGACGATTGGTGGTACTCATTGGTTCTCTCTCCTGTCCGTGAGTATTTCCGCATATATTGGGGAAAGTGACGAGGGAAGGCTAACTCGAATCGTGCAGCCTGCAGCGGCAACGCGAGCATTTCCATTGGGGTGTGATCCGTGGTGTGAGGGGCATCAAGTGTGCGGCGACACGTAGCTGGTACATAGTCTCAATAATATCAGGCAGAACGCGATTGTCAAGCCCACGTCATATGATTCGCCGCGCGGGTGCGTCACATCTACACCCCAACTGGACATTATGTCGCACGCGTAGGGTCTTGTGCTAGTACGGGAGGCGAGAGTATCTGTTCAGGGATGAGGGGAGAGGGTATGCTGTCGCGATGATCGACCTGAAGAACGCCAGCCGTGATGACCTGATCCGGCTCGTCATCGCCCAGCATGAAACGATTGCCCAGCAGGAGCGGACGATTGCCGATCTGCGTGGGGTGATTGCGACGCTGGAAGCGACGGTGGCGCGGTTGACCGCGCAAGTTGGGAAGTTGCTTGCGACGGTGGAGACGCTGCAACGCGGCGACGAGGGCGCGGGGAGCGGACGCCCGCAGGGGATGCCCGGCCTCAAACCGGCAACCGGGAAGGCGCGTCCGCCCAAGCAAGTGCGCAAGCGACGGGAGCAGCAGTTTGTCCGCCACCGGATGGAGCCGACACAGCGGGTGATCCACGCCGTGGAGCACTGTCCGACCTGTGGCGTGACCCTCATGGGCGGATCGGTCAAGCGGCGGCGGGAAGTGATCGAGGTGCCGGTGGTGTCCGCCGTGGTGACGGAACATCTCTTTCTCGAACGGTGCTGCCCACACTGCCGCACGCGGCATACCCCGGCGGTGGCGTTGACGGGCGACGCGGTGGGACGGCAGCGGTTCGGCGTTGGGCTAGTCAGCCTGATCGCGACAATGCGCGAGGAAGGGCGGCTGCCGATTGCGACGATCCAGTGGTATCTGGCAACGTTCCATTGGTTGCACATCAGCCGTGGGGCGATTGTCGGGGCGATCCAGCAGGTAGCGCGCCGCAGTACGGCAGTCGTGGCAGGGATTCAGCAGGAGATTCGCGGCAGCCCGGTGGCCCATCTGGACGAGACAGGCTGGCGCGAGAATGGCGTCAACGGCTACGTCTGGACATGCAGTACGCCTGGTGCGCGCTACTTCGCGCGCGGCAGTCGCGAGGGAAAGATGGTGGCTGCGCTGCTCGGTGATGACTTCGCCGGCGGGTGCCCTCTGGGCGGCATGGTGAGCGACTTCTACGCGGGGTACCAGCACTATCCGGGGGTGAAGCAGAAATGCTGGGCGCATTTGCTGCGCGATGTCCACGATCTGCGCGTGGCGCATGCCGAGGATGCCGATGTGCAGGCGTGGGCAGCGGCGGTGCATGACTGTTACGTACGGGCGGTGGCGTGGAAGCGCCTGCACGCGGATGATGGGGAGGCGGCGCGACAGCAGGCCGAAGGGATGTTCATGGGCGAGTTGCAGGCGATCTCCGCACCGTACCGCGAGGTGCCAGTGCCGCAACGGGTGTTGAGTCAACGGATGGCAAAGCACCTGCATGAGTTGTTCGTCTTCGTGCGCGAGCCGGCGGTGCCACCGGACAACAACGCCGCCGAGCGGGCGTTACGACACCTCGTGACGAGCCGGAATGCTGCCCAGGGGGCTCCCGGTGGCGGGACGCGCTCGCCAGCGGGGAGCGAGACGAAGATGACGCTCGCCTCACTGTTCGCGGGTGCCCTTTGGGCAGGGTGGCGAGTGCGCGGCATTAATCCCTTCACCGCCTGCCGCGCCCTCCTCATTTCCCCTCATCCCTGAACTGATACAGGCGAGACACTTGATCTGCAAGGTGTCCGCCTTCCCTAACACCCGGTTGATGTAGATGCACAACGTGTGCGCCGTCAACTTGCTTTCCAGCCGTGCGCGTAAGCCCGCGAAACTGTGTGCGTGGTTCTTCCCGACCTTGAACTGATCCGTC
>JALYUS010000706.1 GCA_030853625.1 Chloroflexota bacterium | reverse complement strand
CTCCACCGAACGGACTCTGCACAGTTCCCAGGGTTATGCTACGATTAAAGAGGGCAACCACATCGTGGGAAGTGAAATCCGCCGACGCACAAGCCGAGTGACTGCTGAGGAGAGCGGAGGTGCGTATGATGGCAGGGAACGCGGGCACCTTCGGCGCGCTCCTCAAGCAGTATCGGGTGCGCACGGGGTTGACGCAGGAGGAACTGGCGAAGCGCGCCGAACTCAGTGTGCGCGGACTTCTCTATCTGGAGCACGGCACGCGCCGCCCTTATCCAGACATACTGCGCCGTCTGGAGGAGGCGCTCGCCCTTTCCGCCGAGCAACGCGATGCGCTGGCTGCTGCCGCTCGATTCACTCATGCCGGCAACGAATCCCCCGCTCCGGCTGCCTCCACGTCGCTCGGTGGGCGGACGAGCGAGGGTACGGAAGCAGTATTCGATCCGGAATCCCCCTACGTCTTCATCTCCTACGCCAGTGCCGACCGCGACCGCGTGCTGCCCATCGTCGCGGCATTGCGCGGGGTGGGGACCCGTCTGGCTCGATCAGCAGGCGATCGGCGGGGGTGAGAACTACGGGATCGCCATCGCCGATGCCCTCAAAGGGGCGACCGTCTTCGTCCTGATGGCTTCCGCCGCATCGCTCGCCTCGCGCAACGTCAAGCAGGAGATCGCGCTCGGCTGGCGATACGAGCGGCCCTACTTGCCCCTGCTGCTCGCACCGATCACGATCCCCGATGACCTCGCCTACTGGCTGGAGGCGGCGCAGTGGATTGAGGTCCTCGATGCGCCTGCGGATCACTGGTTGCCGTCGGTGCTCACGGTGTTGCGTCGCATGGGCATCGCCGCACCGCCCCCACTGCCAGACGGCGCTGCCCCGACCTCATCTTTTACGTTGCCGCAGATCCCCATCCCGCCAACGCCCTTGATCGGGCGGGAGCAAGAAGTGGCAGACATCGTGTCGCTCCTGCGCGAGCCAGGCGTGCGCCTCGTCACCCTCACCGGGCCGGGCGGCACCGGCAAGACCCGCCTCTCACTCGCCGTCGCCGCTGTGTTTGCCGATACGTTTGCCAACGGGGTCGCCTTCGCCCCACGCGCCGCCCTCACCGACCCGGATTTAGTCCTCCCTGCCATCGCTGCCGCGCTCGGTGTCAAACCCGGCGCGGGCGAGTCGCCCACTGAGGCGGTGCAGGCAGCGATGCGCGACCGGCGGCTGCTTTTGGTGCTGGACAACGTCGAGCAGGTCGTGGCGGCGGCGCCGGAGGTCGCGAACCTGCTCGCGCTCTGTCCGGGGATCATTCTGCTCGTGACGAGCCGCGCGGCGCTCCACGTGCGTGGCGAACACGAGTTTCCCGTCCCGCCCCTCGACCTGCCTGATCCACACGTTCTCCCGGCCTTCGATGTGCTTGCCGGATTCGAGGCGATCCGGCTCTTCGTCGCACGCGCGCAACTCTATCTGGAACTCGCGCGACACTATCAGG
The DNA here is from genome assembly GCA_030853625.1 of Chloroflexota bacterium. GTDB lineage: Bacteria > Chloroflexota > Chloroflexia > Thermomicrobiales > JALYUS01 > JALYUS01. The sequence goes on along the minus strand of JALYUS010000706.1, from coordinate 3,219 downwards.
AGGAGAGCGCTTCGTCCGGCGATATACTGGGCGAATGCCTGGCAACGCTCCGAATCGTTGGCGAGAAACACGATGTCGCTGATGCACTGATGGTGCTTGGTCGTGTGGCCGTTGCACGTGGCGAGTTCGCCGATGCGCATGCGCACCTGCGGGACGCCCTGGCAATCGCGCATGAATTGCACGATCAGCCGCGCATCGCCCAGCACATCGAGATCATAGCGATTGTGACGGCGCGGCAAGAGGCCGTACGCCGCGCAGCGCGACTATGGAGCGCGGCGGCATCGGTGCGTCGCGGCATCGGCATTGAACTGGCGGGCGTGCATGCACGCGAACACGACAGAGAGATCGCAATGGCACAATCCCGCATTGATGCCGCGATGTGGCTGGCGGCATGGCACGAGGGAGCAGCGATGGAACTCGATCGCGCGGTTGCTGAGGCAGTGGCCCGGCACGCTCCCTAAAGCCGAATACCGCACTGGCGGCTTTGGCTGATGAATAGGATAGACAAACTTGCTTGGGTACCGGTGGTAGCAGGCTTTCCAGCCTGTCTCTCGGTCGGGGAGGTAGACTGGAAAGCCTGCTACCACCACGAAAATTACTCCAACTGCGTAAGTCCTATCTTTATCACCTACTATATCGCTGAGTTTTGGGATCGTTTGCCGATGTCTCTCCAGCGTCATCCATCCGCTAATGCGGCACTGACGCGACGGTTTCCCCAACATCGTCCACGTATGGGTGTGCGGGCTGGATCGGCTTGCCTGCGGCGAAGCGGGCGAGCGGGAATGGCATCGCGGCGTCGGGCTGTGCGCCGGTTGCTGCCCACGTCGCCATCACCTGGCCGACAAAGGGGCCGCTCTTGAAGCCGCTGCCGCTGAATCCGGCGGCGAGGAATAGGCCGTCCGCGCCGAGGTTCGCTTCGAGGATCGGGCAGTGATCGGGCGTCATGTCGAGGATGCCTGCCCAGTCCCGCGTCACTGCCGCGCCCTCCATCTCCGGGATGCGCCGCGCGATCGTCTGCTTGGAATCCGCGACGATCGCGGCGTCCGCTCGCTCGTCGTACCGGTCGGCGGAGGGGACGAGGCGCGAGCGCTGCCGCACGCCGATCAGCGTCTCCGTCTCCCCATAGGGACGGAAATAGGAACCGAGCGCCGTATCAATGAAGACCATGTGGCCATCCGCTCCCAGCGGCAGCGCGCCCTGCCGCCGGAACAGGACAACCTGTGTGCGATGCGGCACGATGGGCAATTCCACCCCGATTGCCGCGAAGAGCGGCACGCCCCAGACACCTGCGCAGACGATCACGAGCGGCGCATCGAAGTCACCGGCGTCTGTCGCAACGCCTGTCACCTTCCCGCTGTCAACGCGGAGCGCCGTGACCGTCGTGCCGGTAACGATCGCCGCGCCGAGCCGTTCCGCCGCCTGGGCAAATGAACGCGCCGTATCGCCCGGCATCGCGCACCCCGAATCCGGCTCATAGGCGCAGGCAAGCAAGTCGTCCGTGTCTACCCACGGTTGCAGACGTCGGACATCATCGCCGGCGATGATGCAGGTGTTGACGCCGATCTGCTGAAGCATCCGCACATTTTCATGGAGTGCCGGGACATTGCGCGGTGTGACGGTCTGGATAAAGCCGGTGCGCGCGAAACCGGGATCGCCGACACCAACACGGTGCTGCCAATCCCGGAAATAGGGCAGGCTCTCATTCGCCAATCGTGCCTCGTACGGGTTTGTGTAGTGCATGCGGACAAGCCCACCGGACTTGCCGGTGCTCGCGCCCGCGATGTCGCCCCGATCGAGGAGAATCGTCTTCACGCCACGTTCCGCGAGGTGAAAAGCCGTACTCGTCCCGTTCACCCCACCACCGACGACAATCGCTTCCGCTCTCCGTGCCATGGAACGCTCCTTTCAGTCGCTTCAGGACTGAGGACTGAGGACTAAGGACTGAGGATGGCGCATCACCACCTTTTCGTGTCTTTCCATGTCTGGCAACATCGGAATGCCAAAGGCGGCGGCGAATGCGGGGACATCAACGCGCATGCCGTGTGCCGCCGATGCCTCGATGGCTGCCGTGACGGCGAGCGTGCGGAGATGGTCGTCCATACTCGGCGCGCAGGCATCGCCGGTGTGGACATCATGCAGGACCGCCCGCAACAGCAGCCGCATGTCGTCCATGAACGGTTCCTGCACCGGCAACGGCACGTACTCCATCGCTTCCGTGCCATCATGAACGATATGCAGGCCATCGAAGAGCGCGGTCTGCACCAACGCGCCACGCGCGCAGTCCGTCCGCCAGATAAAGGAGTCCCGCACGGTGCGGGCGGCCCAGGTGCCGGTGTACTGGATGGTCATCCCATTTGTCAGCATCAACGTCGCGCAGACGGTCGCGTCATCCGCGTACTCGCTCCACGGCGGGTTGCTCGTTGTGGCGGAAACGGTCATCACTTCGGAATCATAGATATGGCGGATGAGGTCGAGGTGATGAACCGACTGCTCCCAGAGCATTGGCTGGCGCATTGTGAGGGGATATTTGTTCAACCCCGGTGACTGACCATCACGATTCCGCCAGTATGTCAGACACGCCAAACCCGGCAAACCAAGCTCGCCCCGCTGAAGGATGGTTCGTGCCGCGATGGTCGTCGTCGCATAGCGAAAATTCATCGCGATCCAGCAGCGTTGTCCGCTCTGTTGACAATGATTCGCAATCGCAACGGCCTCCACGAGATCGTTAGCGAGCGGTTTTTCGACGAGGAGCGTGCAATCGGCATCAGCGAGCGCGACGCACAGCGCACGCCGCTCCATCGGTGGCGTTGCCACGACAGCGAGCGCGGATTCCGTCGCGGCAAGCGCCTCGGTATAATGTGTGAAGCAACGGGCATTCGCACCGAACGTCTCGCGCACCCACGCACGCGCCCCCGGATCAGGGTCTACATAGCCGACGACATGAACGCCCGGTTCGCCGTCCAGAACACGCGCCCACATCCGCCCGCGCACCCCGACGCCGACGAGCATGACCGGAACGGAATGATAACAGGAACCCTGATGCTGGCGATCACTCTCCATGCCGCCGAGGATAGCGGGCATATCACGCGCATGTCAACGAACAGGAGAAGCAATGAGTACTGAGATTGGGCGTCTCTTTATCTACTGTGAAGGCATAACTGCATGAGATTGTCGGTGGCGGCGGGCTTTAGCCTGCCGAGCGTTGACGCAGGCTAAAGC
>JALYUS010000687.1 GCA_030853625.1 Chloroflexota bacterium | reverse complement strand
TCGCTGTACCGCTCGTAGTTGGGCAGTGACCAGTTGTTCGACTTTTGCGCGATTTGCGATGTCGTCCAGTTCTTGAACCAGTCGCCCGCATCGGGGACGGTGGGGCTGCTCGTGTACATCTCGAGGTCATGCAGGAACCGTGCATCAGCGTCTGGATTATCCTGCTGACCGAAGAAGACGCTGGAGTCCGCATTCTGGATGTCCATTTGGATGCCGGCCTGCTGGAAGGCCTGCTTCATGACCTGCTCTTCCTTCTCGCGGATCGGGTTGACGGTCGAGGCGAAGGTGATGGCGAACTTGACGCCATTCTTGGCGCGGATGCCGTCCGACCCCTTTACCCAGCCCGCCTGATCGAGCAACTGATTCGCCTTCGCGACATCGAAGGAGCACTGTGTATTCTTCGAGTTCGTTTGTGGTGGCACGCTCGGCAGGATATTGCAGGTTGGATTCCCCGCCGCGCCGTAGAGATTCGTCGCGATGCTGGCGCGGTCAATCAGATAGGTCGCCGCCTGTCGCACCATCGGGTCCGACCAGAAGGGGTTCTTGCTTTGCGGCGATGATTGCTCGCCATTGACGGTTGCGCGCGGATCGGCGAAGTTGAACAGCACTTTCTCCACGCCACCACCGGGCGTGATGTTCAGTTTCGCGCCGGCATCCGTCAGTTGCGTGAGCGTGGTTGGGTCCACCTGGAGGTTCCAGGCGAAGTCTGCCTGCCCGCTCTGGACGGCCTTCGCCGCCGTACCCGCGTCGCCGCCGCCCTTCCAGTCCACTGCGTCGAAGAAGGGAGCGTTCGGATCGCGGTAGTTCTCGTTGATGACATACTGGACATTATCGCCGGAGACGAAGGATTTCACCTTGTACGGTCCTGTGCCAATCGGCGCGGTATTGACCACGCAACTCGCCTTGTCGGCGCAGGTATCAACCTGCGCCTTCTGCAGCACCGGATAACCACCCGCCGCAAAGGGAAGATACCACGCGGCAGTCGGCGCTTTGAAGGTAATCTTCGCGGTCGTCGCGTCCGGCGTGTCAATGGTGGCAATTGTCAGGAAGGTGGCGATGTCCGTCGCGCCACTCGTCGGCTTGATGATGTAGTCGTAGGTCGCCTTGACATCCGCCGAGGTGAAGGGCGTGCCGTCGGACCACTTGACGCCGTCCTTCAGTTTCCATGTCACGCTCGTGCCGTCCGCCGCCAATTCACCGTTCGCGGTTGAGGGAATCTCTTTGGCAAGGACCGGAATATCCGGTACCGCTGCGTTGATGGAGAGGGTCGCGAGCGGCTCCTCGACGACGCGCGCGGCGTCATCGTCCTTGGTGCCGTGGGCGAGGTGGAAGTTGAGAATGGTCGGCGCTTGCCAATAGAGAACGTGGAGTGTGCCACCACCACCGCGCTTGGTCGGCGCGACGCCACGCGGATCAGCGCCCGTGCTCGCAGTCGTCACGCCGGAGCCGGGCGCAGCCGTACCGGAGGCGGTCGTGCTACCGACAGCGGTCGTACTCGACGCCGCGCTCGACGCGGGCTTTGTCGCCGCCCCCGCGCCCGTCGCAGTGGTTGTCGACGTACTGCCGGTCGTTGTCGCCTGCGTGCTCGGCGTACTCGTCGCGCTGCCACCGCAGGCAGCAAGCAGCAGAGGCAACGCCATCATAAGCACCGAGAGTTTTCCTAGAGGTCGAAAGAACCGATGACCCGAGAGGACCCGCATACCGATACCCCCTTGCTGTAAACAGCAACAAACCGATCACGCGCCATGCATACGGCTTTCCGCATACCCGGCAAGACATTCGTTATCGCACAATCGGGGCCAATATTGAAGAGGCAAGGCCCAAAAGAACAGGACGGATGCGTTCTCGCCATGTCGGGGAATCCTAACCCCCCAACCCCCTTCCCTCCGAGGGAAGGGAGAGTGAGCCTCTGAGAGATTAGGGCGTTCGGGGTACATCACGGTAGTGCGATGAGTCACCCCTTCCCTCGGAGGGAAGGGGCGGGAGTTAAGATTCCCCGACAACGCATAAGTTCTGCCTAAAGG
>JALYUS010000669.1 GCA_030853625.1 Chloroflexota bacterium | reverse complement strand
ACGTTGGCCGGTCCATGGCTTTGCCAGCGGAACATCCACGACTCCTGGCCGAGCGGGAGCTCACGATCTTGGGCAAATGCTGTAGCGGCTCGGGCTGTAGCGTGCCACCTCGTGGCAAACACGCCATAGCAGACGGTAGAGTCGCGCATGTTGGCGCTGAATATCGGTTCATGGAGGAGACTCCAGCGGCATATCTGATGGACTCACGGCGCGAGATCACGGATGAGGAGAAGTCGCGGCAGTATCGCCAGCAGGCGATGTCCTCGATCGGCCAGTATGGCGGCGGCGTCTCGGCACGCGGGGCGGTGCACATCCTGGAGGGGGAGCGTCCACCCGCAGTCGCCGACGATCCTGAAGTTCGAGCGCAGGGAGCGGTTGATGACGTCGTACGACGCACCGGGGTATGCGCCGCGCGAGCAGATGCGGTTGGCGAGCAATATCGGCGATGTCGATGTGGTCGAGGGAATACAACAAACGGCTCGTGTAATCCAGACCCGATACTGGCACGCGGCGGTGGCAAACGGAACAGGAGGCTGGAATGGCTGCGGAGGCGAATCGGCACCTGGCACTACAGTTCGTGGACAATGTCAACCAACGCAAGCTCGACGCGGTCGCCGCGCTGATGGCCCCCGGTTTCGTCGCGCACTGGGCGGGGCGGCCGGAGGTGCGGGGGGCGGAGGCGTGGATCGCGACGGTTGAGCAGATACTCGGTGCGGTGCCCGATTTGCAGTACACGGTGGACGCGGTGAGCGCCGAGGGCGATCTGGTGGGGATGCGCTATCACTGGACGGGCACGCAGACGGGGGAGATGCGGGGCATCCCGGCGACGGGGAAGCGGGTGCGTGTTGAGGGAATGGGATTCTTCCAGTTCAAAGACGGCAAACTGGTCGAGGAGTGGGCGGTGGACGACACGATGGGACTGTTGCAGCAGCTCGGCGTGCTGCCCACCGGGCGCTGAGGAACGCGCGCTTTGAAAATAGTCCGACGGGACTGATGGCGTGCGAAGGGATAGGAGAATCGCGCCACAGTGTGCGGGAATGCGCACGAATTGCACCGCAGGCCCATCGGCATGGAAAGAGATCGTCATGGTTCCTCATGCTAGGGAATCAGTCCACTTGCGGCGGCATTCCATAGAACGCGACGATCCGCCGCAAGCGGCCGTCCGCTGCCCGTTCGCCAACGTGGAGGCCTTGGGCGAAGATCGGGCCGTTGGGCGCGGAGATGACCCAGCGATAGCGGAGCCAGCCATGGTGCTCCTCGACCGCGCTGATCTGGACGCGCGCTCCGGCCGACCACTGCTCCGTCACCCGCACGATTTGCGCCGCCACCGCGTCCCGACCGGCGTATGCCCCGTCGGGGAGGGTGAGCACGCCGTCATCGGCCCAGCACCGCTCCAGCAGTTCGCGCAAATCCGCCACATCCCGCGCGTGCCACGCGGCGACAAACGCCTCGATCACTCCCTGATCCGCCGCCATGATTGACCTCCCATCCTATTTCCTCCGCACCGTGACCGTTCACGGCGCACCATCCGCGACGATACGCCCGCGTTACGCGAGCAAGACGGGCAAGGTGTTCAATCCGCGCAAGCCGATATTGCCGTTCCAATCGAGCGGATCTCCTGTGTGTCGCAGCGCGGGGAAGCGGCGCAGCAGCGTGGCGAAGGCGATCTGCCCTTCGAGCCGCGCCAGCGCCGCGCCGAGGCAGTAGTGCGGCCCGTGCGCGAACGAGAGGTGGCGGTTCTCCCGGCGCGCAATGTCGAGCCGATCCGGGTCCGCGAACCGCGCCGGATCGCGGTTCGCGGCGGCACGAATGAGCATCACGCCCTGCCCGGCGTGGAGGTGTTGCCCGCCGATCGCGAGGTCTTCGACGACGGCGCGCGCCGTGTACTGCGCGGGGCTGTCGTAGCGCAACAGTTCCTCGACTGCCGTGGTAATCAGGGTGGGATCGTCTCGGAGCGCGCTTAACTGATCGGGGTGCCGGAAGAGGGCGAGCAGGCCGTTGCCGATCAGGTTCGTCGTCGTCTCGTGTCCGGCGAAGAGGAGGAAGATACAGGTCGCGTACAACTCCTCTTCCGTCAGGCGGTCACCCTGCTGTTCGGCGGAGACGAGCGCGGAGAGCAGATCGTCGCCGGGTTCCTTGCGCCGCACCGCCGCGACGCCGCGCAGGTAGTCCGCCATCTCGCCGATCGCCCGGCTGGCACGTTCCGCGCCGTCCATCCTGCCGTCGAAGAAGACGCCGATCTCGTCCGACCACCGCTTGAGCATATCCCGGTCTTCGGGCAGCACACCGAGCAGTTCCGCGATGACGATGGCGGGCAGCGGGTACGCGAAGGCGTGGATGATGTCGACCGGCGCGCCGCCGTCTATCGCGTCGAGCAGTGCATCGACGACGGCCTGAATACGCCCGCGCAGCGACGCGATCAGGCGCGGCGTGAACGCCTGCATCACCAAACCGCGCAGGCGGGTGTGATCGGGCGCGTCGCGGAACATCATCCAGGAGTGCATCGAGCGACGGACCGCGCGCGCCTGGCTGCGGGTCGGTTCGGGGAGTTGCCGCAACTGCGCCTCTTGTCGCCCGCCCGTTGTCAGATCGGCGGAGAGGCGCGGATCGCGGAGGGCGGCGGCCACGTCGTCGTAGCGGGTGAGCAGCCACCGCCCGCCCGGCTCATGCCAGTAGACGGGCGCCTCGATGCGCATGCGGCGGTAGAGCGGATACGGATCGTCGATGGCGACCGGATCGCGCAGGAAGAGCGAATCGACGTGATCGGTCAGGCGTAGCATCGGTGGCTCCTCCCCGTGGCGACCGGCGTACCATGCGACCCCTCGATGCTACGCCCCGCTCCGGCCCGCCGCATCGTGAGGAATACGCAATCACGCCGCGCACCGAGCACGACGCCGATGCGTAGGGTTACGTAGTCCGTCGCTGCTCTTGCACGGAGGTTTGATTGATCTGGTGCCGCTCAGTCGGGCGTGAGGAGGTGATGCTCACTCGCGAAGCGGGTGGCGGCGGCGCGCGAGGGGACGCCGAGCTTGGTGTAGATGGAATGCAGATGCTGGCCAATCGTCCGGCGGCTGAGGAAGAGCCGCTCGGCGACCTGCCCGTCGGTTAATCCCTCGGCGACGAGGCGGAGCACCTCGACCTCACGGGCGGAGAGGCCGGCCGGATAGGCGGGCGCTGCGGAAAGATTCGCCGCGCGGGCGGCGTAGTCGAGCGTCGGGAGCGCGCCGAGCCGCGTGCCAATCGCGCGCACCTCGTCGAGCGCGGCGCGGGCGGCTTCGCGGTTACCCGTCGCGGCGTGGAGGCCGGCGACGGCCAGGAGGGTGCGGGCGCGCGGGAAGGGGGCGGCGCACGCGTCGGCGAGGGCGAGCGCGGACGCGAAGTGATCGCGCGCGGCATCGAAGCGGGCGGCGTCCGTGTCGAGTGTGCCGATGCAGCGGTGGGCGGCGAGCAATGCGAGGGGCTGCCTCGGCTCGGTCGCATCGGCGAAGGCCTGAGTGGCGTGCTCGCGCGCCACGGCCGCATCGCCCATCGTCCGGTGGTAGTGCGCCCACGCGCTGTGCCCTTCCGCGCGACCGAGCCCGGCGCCGCTCCACGCGAGCCAGCGGTCGTGCGCCTCCAGCCATGCGCGGGCGGCATCATTCTCCCCGGCATCAAGAGCGAGCGCGGCGGCGAGACGCTGGAACGCGCATCCGTTGATGAAATAGACATCGCCCGGCGTGGTGGCCGGGCCGTCCGGCAGCGTCTCGCGCACGAGCGACCATGCCAGCGCGGTGTCGCCCTGGGCGTGCGCCAGATCGCCCAGAAAGCGGAGTTCCGCGAGTCGCCAGCCCGGTAGGCCGCCTTCGCGATGCGCCACCTCGAGCAATGTGCGCGCCTCGGCCCATTCACCCTCGACGACCAGCGACCCAACTCGCGCCGTGCGCGGCGAGAAACCCGTCGCGATGTCGCTCGCCTGCCGCGCCGCCCACTCCGCCTCATCGGCGAGACGCCGGCACGCATCGCGGTCATCCGCCTGATAGACGAGCGCGATCTCGCTCAGTTCGTACTCCGTCGCGTAGGCGAGCCCGACATAGTCACGGAGCGCGCGGAGCCCATCGCGCCCGCTTTCACTCGCCGCCCGCGCCTCGGCGGGCCGTCCCAACGCGGCACAAGTGACGCTGAACGCCGTCAGCCCCGTACGCGAGAGGGGCGGAGCGGCGGCAGTCGCTTGGTCTGGCGCACGCCCCAGCACCCGCAACGCCTCGACGTATCGCCCCATGATTTGCAGCGTATTCGCGATCGTGCCGCGCAGCTCATTCGCGTCGAGCAAGGAGACGCCACCGAGTTGTGTGAGGCGCGCTCGCGCTTCCTCGGGTAATAGATTGAAGAGATCGCTCGCCGCCCGCAAATCTGCGAGGCCCTGGCGATAACTCCCCGCGTAGCCATGCACCGAACCGCGACGATAGAGCGCCACCGTGGCGAGGGCGCGGTCGCCGGTTGCATCGGCGATGCGCACCGCCTCGTCGGCGTAGGCGATTGCCCGCTTGGTATCGGCGAGCGTCAGCATCCGTGCGAGACGCACGAGGGCTTCGCCGCGCACGGCGCGCTGTTCCGCCCCATCGAGAAGCGCGAGCGCCTCCGTGAACCGCGCGACCGCCGTCGCGAAGGCGCACGCATCCTGCGCCCGCTTGCCTGCCGCCACCAGCCACTCCGCCGCCCGCGCATCGCCCGCCTGCTGGAAATGGTACGCGACGCTATCCGGGTCGGGGTTTGGCATGTCGATTAGTGCCTCGGCGATCCGCCGGTGCCAGAGCGCGCGGCGCGCCGCCAGCATCCGCAGCGTCAGCGCCTCGCGCATCAGCGCATGCACGAACCGGACGCTCGTGCCGGTCGGCGCCGCTTCCAGCACGCGGGCCGCGATCGCCTGCTCGGCGACCGCCAGTATCGTCTCGTCGTCTTCCCCCGCCACCGTCGCCCAGAGCGACGGATCGACCTCCTGGCCGATCATCCCCGCGACGGCGAGGAGGTGCTGCACGCGCGCGTCGAGGCGATTGAGCCGCCCGTCGATCACCTGCCGCAGGAGGGGCGGGATGTGGGCGCCAATCAGCCCGCCGAGTCGCCAGCCATCTTCGTCTGCCCGCATCGCCCCTTCTTCTTCCAGAGCGAGGAGCAACTCGGCGATGAAGAAGGGGTTGCCTTCCGAGCGCTCGTGCAGGTAGGTGACGAGACGGGGCACGTCCGGTTCCGGCAGCCGATAGCGCGCGGCAACGAGCGCATGGACGGCGTCGGGGTCGAGCCGGCGCACGGCGAGGCGCGTCGTCGGCGCTTCGCGGATCATCGCGGGCATCAGTTGGCCGAGCGGATGGGAACCCATTATCTCGTCGGGGCGATAGGTGGCGAGCAGCAGGAGGGGAATATCGGCGACCGTGCGCGCGAGGAAGCGCAGCAGATCGAGGCTGGTGGGGTCCGACCAGTGGACGTCCTCCAGGAGGATCGCCATTGGCCGGGAGGTAGCGAGCGCGGCACACCAATCGGCGACCTGCTGGAAAAGCAGCGTCTGGCTGGCGATCGCGCCCAGAACGCCGCGCCGGGCGAATGCCTCGGGGAGTGGCGGGGAGCCGTCAGCCGGTCGGTCGTGCGCGAAGAGTTCGAGCCACGGACCGTACGGCGGTGTCTCAGTGAGATCGTAACACCGCCCGACGAGCGCCAGCGCGCCCCGCTCCCGCGCCTCCCGACAGAGCGATTCCGCGAGGGTCGTCTTGCCGATGCCTGCCTCGCCGCCGATCAGCACAAGGCCGCCGCGCCCGGCGATCGCATCAGCCAGACGCTCGTGCAAGATTGTGAACTCGCGCTCCCGCCCGACGAGGGGCGGCGGATGCAGCGGCAGCGAAGCCATCGGTACCCCACCTGACGCGACGACCAAGCGACGGGGAGATTATACTCGCTTCGCCAAAGCCAGATTCGCGGGGCAATCGCGCTGTGCGTTCGCAGTGACCCGACCGGGCATCTCCGAATAATTGTCGCGCCGCACAAAGTGCGTGCAGAAAGCCGTCTCGAACTCAACGCGAGGAATCATGCGAATAGATCGCATAACATTCTCGCCTTAAAAAGGACTGAGCGTGTGAGCAAGCACTGACGATATATTTTATCCACCGTACTATTATGCGATAGACTTGGGGTGGATTGACGTTTCGGCAATCAAAGTACGCTAACGGTCGCGACGTCCATAGTCACGATCATGGTCGTGCTGCATTGTCCGATTAGGGTGTACTTCATCCGTCCGAACGGTCAGCGGAGGATCGGGCAATCATCGGTGCTGGCAGGATCGCCGGCCCGACGGAGCAGCATTTCCGCAGCAGCACAAACGTGGTTAGTCCGGCATGGCTCCGCAGGCGATACGACCGCTCGCAATCGTGCCACGGTGTCCGCTCCGGCGGGAGGAAGGCGCCGCCAAAGCGGTTCTCCACCGTCACCCGGAGCAGTGCGGTTCCCGCCCGCGAGACCCAGCCATCGGGTAAGGAGCAGAAGGTATACAGCACGTAGCCGTCGTCATTGATCACACGCAGGTATTCCGACACTGCGGTGATTGGATCGGGCAGGGTTTCGATCACCCAACTACTGACGACGATGTCGAAGGAGTTATCCGGAAATGGCAGCGCAAGCACGCTTCCCTGCACGCGCGCGTCGGGCATGTCTGTGGTGTGGGCGAGCATCGCGGACGAGAGATCCACAAGCGTCAGTTCTGCCGCAGGTTCCATCGTGCGGAGGTGGCGGCTGAGCGTTCCCGTGCCACAGCCCGCATCCAACACCCGCAGACCGGGTGTGAGGATCGTCCGAAGTTCTTCGAGCATCGGACGTTCAACGGCATTACCGGCGAGCGTGGCCCAGAGGGAGCGGAACTGCTCGTACTGATCGGCCACCCGGTCGTAGAGTCCCTCCATGTCAGTCGGCGCCGGTGTGAGGAGGAGATCAATATCCTCAAGTAGGGTGTGCATCGTTCCTCCTCACCGTGACGGTTGTGCGAGGAGGTCGCGGCGGCGCTGGTATTCGTTCTCGTCAATGTCGCCATTGGCAAAGCGCCGCTCCAACACGGCAAGCGCGTCGGGGCGCGATGCCTCGCGATCACCGGATGATCCCCGTTTGTTTGTCGAGGCCACGATCGCCCAGGCGCCCAAAGCAATAATGGCGATCACCGCGACCATGCAGACGATGGCCCAACCCCAACCCCAACCGCCGTAGTTCATCATCGGACTCTCTCCCTTCTCGTGCCAAACCGTGATTGCCATGCGATCACCATGCCACAAACGTTGCGGATGGAAGCATCGTGTCACGTCCCGGGCCGAGCAGTCCCGGCATGATCTCCCATCCCGACGCTCGATGCTCCGACTCGTTTAGGCGCCGGCGTCCTTCATCTGGATGAACGCGCCATGCCAGGTGTGGTACCAGACGGCCCCGCTGTAACCGTTCACCGAGAGCATCCCCGTCACCTTGCCGTCCTGGAGGGTGTGCAACGTGTAATAGCCGTGGAAGGCGTCCGGTGCCTCCGTCGTCGTGCCCGGTTGATTCTGCGCCAGCCAATCCGAGGCGAGTTTCGTCGCTTGCTCCGCCGAGATGACCATCGGCTGCGTCGCGTCGTTCTGCCAGCGCATCATGCCGTACTTTGTGTTCCACATCATGTTTGGCCCATATTCGGGGAAA
>JALYUS010000632.1 GCA_030853625.1 Chloroflexota bacterium | reverse complement strand
AAGAACTGAAAGCCGGCGTCCGTGAGAAACAAGGCGGCACCGCCCGCATCGTCAAGGACGTGGTCGAGGAGCAGCAATCCATTGACGTGCCGGTGCAGCACGAGGAAGTCTATGTCACCGAGCGCGCGGTCAATCGCGCCGCGACGCCGGAAGAGATGAAGATGATGGACCGGGACATCGAGATCCCGCTCAAGCAGCAGGAAGTCGTGACGCAGAAGCAGGCCGTCGTCACCGGCGAAGTGAACATTCGCAAGGAAACGACCCGGGAGACGGAGCGTGTCACGGATACTGTGCGCCGCGAAGAGGTCCACGTCGAGGACCCGAACAACAAGCGCGTCCATGTCGAGGGCGAGCGCGGCATGCACGGGCAGGCGGAGACGGGCGGCGGGAAAACCGTCACGGATAAGCGCCAGTACGACGCGCAGGGCAATCTGGTGAATGAGACCGAGCGCGTGGACGACACGCCGAGGCGCTCACGATAACACAGAATAGCCCGCGCCTTGGATGCGCGGGTATCTTTCGAGAACGGGACGCGATGCCGCGTCCCGTTCTCTTAAGCGGTGATAGAGCGAGGAACGGGCAACGCTACAGGAGGAGAAGCACGATGGCAACAAAAAAAGGATCGTGGAAAATGGAACGCACGACCGGGCGCAAATACTCGGGAGCCGACAGCGACAAGCAACCGGCGCCGGGCGAACGGGACAAGTTCTGGGTGTCGGGCTATACCCGCGCCAACGGCAGAAAAATCGAAGGCTACTGGCGCACCAACCCGGATGCTAAGAACCCCGACGCGCACCGATAATCGCGCGCCACTCGGAACCACGCAACATGAAGCGAATATACTACTCGCACGAATCGTCAGTCTGAGGAACGGACGACGAGGTCAATGACGCGCCCATTCGTCATGCGTACGAGTTCGGCGGGCGCGATAGCGAAGACGGTATGAGGCGTGCCTGCCGCCGCGTATACCGTCTCGTATGTCGTCAGGTCACGATCAATAAACGTGCGAAGCGGCTGGGGATGGCCGACGGGTGGGACGCCGCCAATCGCGAAGCCAGTCGCGGCGCGGACCTGATCGGCGGTGGCACGGCGCGGTGGCTCGCCCGTCCATTCCGCGAGGCGGGCCGGATCGAGCCGGTTCGTGCCGGAGACGAGCGCCAATACCGGCACATCGCCCGCCATAAAAACGAGCGACTTGACGATCTGCCCAACCTGCGTGCCGATTGCGGCGGCCGCTTCTTCGGCAGTGCGGGTGCTTTCGGCGAATTCGATCACCGCCGTTTCGACACCCAGCGCGGCGAGGGCATCGGTGACACGTTGCGTGGTGGCATTCATGACTGCTCCTTTTTGATCCCCACACGGCGATGGTAGCAGGATCGTCTGCGAGAAACCAGAAGCGGCGACCGGGCGAAGAAGGCTCCATCCACCATGCCAAGTAAACATATACCGGGCGTCTGTTTGCATTCCACTCGGTAGTTGATTATTATCCCCATGTGGAACTCGACATAACGTTGTTCGGCGTAATCGCATTGGAGGAGGGAACGCATGGTCGCAGTGAGTCGGAAGGGATCGGGGAACGACGGGCGCACGCTGCGTGTCGAGGTGACGGCGCGGGAGGCGGTTCTCCCTTGCCCTGTGTGTCGGGCGCGTGGGGTAGGGACGGATGACGGATCGAACGTGCATCTCGGCGGCGCCCTTCATCGGACCCGGGAATATCCGCTGATCCCACGCGGAGCAATTGACCGCGATTTCCCGGACATCTGCATCCAGTGCTGGTGCGACGAGGGCCACGAATTCGAGGTCAGCCTCACGGTGCGGCGGGGGACGACGCAGCTCTTCGCGACGTGGATTGAAGGTGACGAAGAAGCGGATAAGGAGGTGCGCGCCCAGCGACGCCTCGCCCACGCGGCAGAGGCGGCAGGCCCGCAAGAGCCGCGCCCGGAGAGTGAGACGATGGCGACGAACATACGAGAGCCGCGCAAGGACATGGCAAATTCGCGAGAGCCGCGCCCGGAGAGTGAGACGAGAGGGCTGATTCACGAGACGCCCCCCACCGTGATGCGGAATACGACAGCGTAACCGTCGCCGATGTATTCGTCTGAACCGCCACTACTG